>JAAZPT010000013.1 GCA_012797085.1 Christensenellaceae bacterium
ATCATCCATTCCGGTTTGTTGTTTGAATTTCTAAAAGATTCAACTACATCAAGACGTTTAATGGCATTTTTTCGTTTTTGACCAACAGTATCTTTATCTTTTTCCTTTTCAGCCAGTTGAACTATTTCTTTTTTAAGGCTTTCACTAAGTGCATCCAAATCAACTTGTTGCAACAGTTCCTTTATTGCTTCGGCACCCATTCCAACCCTAAATGAACCCACACCGCATTTTGCTTCGAGTTCACGTTTTTTGGCATCATTAATCAGTTCAAATTTCTTTAAACCTGTTATATCTGAATCACCGGGATCTAAAACAATAAAGTTGGCAAAATAAAGTACTTTTTCCAGTGTTCTTGGTGAAATATCCAATAATAGTCCCATCCTGCTTGGAATGCCTTTAAAGTACCAAATATGGCTTACCGGAGCAGCAAGTTGAATATGTCCAATACGCTCACGTCTTACTTTTGCACGAGTAATTTGTACACCACATTTTTCACATATTTTATTTTTATCCCTTAATTTTGCACGCTTATATTTACCACAATTACACTCAAAATCCTTAGTTGGTCCAAATATACGTTCACAAAATAAACCATCTCTTTCCGGTTTCAGTGTTCTGTAGTTTATAGTTTCAGGCTTAGTAACCTCGCCATAAGACCATTCTAAAACTAGTTCCGGTGATGCCATACCAATTTGAACAGCATCCAAGTTTTTTAAATCAAACAATAATTGCATCTCCCTTCAAAATAACGGGAAATCTGGAATTATAAAGTATCATCATCCAGATCATCTATATCCAAAAAATCACCATTTAAATCATCATCAAATGATTCTAAATCATCGCTGTCATCTTCTTCGATATTTGAATCATCCTCTATATCGGCATCAACAAAATCTTCTTCATCATCGATGCTAATATCATCCAGCTCTGTATCAAATGTAACATTAAAGGCATCACTTTCTAAATCGTCACCAATATCTAAACCATCTAAAGAAATATCATCATTAACACTAAAGTCAGCATCAATTTCTAATGTTTCATGTTTGCTTTCTACAGTATCTTTGGCAACAGATTTTTGAACATCTTCTTCATCCTCTTCTAACTCTTTTAAGAAAATTTGCCTACCATTATTATCGATAACTCTAAAGTCAAGAGCTAATGCTTGTAATTCTTTAACAAGAACTTTAAAACTTTCCGGTACACCGGGTGCCTGTATATTTAACCCCTTAACTATAGCTTCATATGCTTTAACACGACCTATAACATCATCAGATTTATATGTAAGTATTTCTTGCAATGTATTCGCTGCACCATATGCTTCAAGTGCCCAAACTTCCATTTCACCAAAACGTTGACCACCAAATTGTGCTTTACCTCCAAGGGGCTGTTGTGTAACTAGGGAGTAAGGACCAACAGAGCGTGCATGCATTTTATCATCAACAAGATGCAATAGTTTTAAGAAGTACATTACACCAACGGTAACAGGTTGCTCAAACTTTTCACCTGTTCTACCATCGTAAAGTGTAAACTTACCATCTTTACTCATACCGGCTTTCCCCATGGCTTCAAGTGTATCTTCCCAAGTGGCACCATCAAAAACCGGAGTTTCAATATGCCATCCCAAAGCTCTAGCGGCCATGCCTAAATGTACTTCTAAAACTTGACCTATATTCATACGTGATGGAACACCTAAGGGGTTAAGTACTATATCAAGGGGAGTTCCATCCTCTAAGAAAGGCATATCCTCTACAGCTAAAATAGATGAAACAACACCTTTATTGCCATGACGACCCGCCATTTTATCACCTATGCTAATTTTCCTTTTTTGAGCAATAAATACCCTAACAAGTTTATTAACACCCGGTGATATTTCATCTTTATCCTCCCTGGAGAATGTACGTACATCTACAACAACGCCACCTTGACCATGAGGAACTCTAAGGGATGTATCCCTAACTTCACGAGCTTTTTCACCAAATATTGCACGAAGTAGTCTCTCTTCAGGGGTAAGATCGGTTTCACCTTTTGGTGTAACTTTTCCTACAAGAATATCTCCGGCTCTAACCTCGGCACCTATTCTAATAATACCTGTATCATCAAGATCTTTAAGAGCATCGTCACCAACGTTAGGAATATCTCTAGTAATTTCTTCCGTACCTAATTTAGTATCACGAGCACCACACTCGAATTCTTCTATATGAATAGATGTATAAACATCATCTTGAACTAATCTTTCAGAAATTAGCACAGCATCCTCAAAGTTATAACCTTCCCATGTCATAAAGCCTATTAACATGTTTTTACCAAGACCAATTTCGCCTTTTTCTGTGCTAGGACCATCAGCAATTAATTGACCTTTTTTAATTCTATCACCAACATTAATTACCGGGTGTTGATTTAGACATGTGCCTTGGTTACTGCGTGTAAATTTACTTAATTCATAAACATGTTTTTGATTTTCATCATCAACAATCTCAATTCTTCTTGCACTTACATATTTGGCAATACCATCTGTTTTACTTAATAATACAACACCGGAATCATAAGCCGCCTTATATTCTATACCTGTTCCAACAATAGGAGCCTCTGGAACAAGCAATGGTACAGCCTGACGTTGCATGTTGGAGCCCATAAGTGCACGAGTTGCGTCATCATTTTCCAAGAATGGAATCATAGATGTTGCAACTGATACAATTTGACGAGGACTAACATCCATATAGTCAACTTGATTTGCAGGCACAAGTAAAACATCTTCCTTATCTCTAACAGTAACAAAATCATTAACAAAAGTATTGTCTGGGTTTAACGGCTCTGTTGCCTGTGCAATTTTGTATTCATCTTCCTTATGGGCTGTCATATATACAGTTTCGTTTGTTGCCTTACCAGTTTCTTTATCTATCTTACGATAAGGCGCCTCAAGAAAGCCATACTCATTTATACGAGCATAGGTTGTAAGTGAACCTATAAGACCAATATTAGGGCCTTCAGGAGTTTCTATAGGGCAAATTCTTGAATAGTGGCTATAGTGAACGTCACGAACTGCCATTGATGCTCTATCACGATTTAATCCACCCGGTCCTAGAGCTGAAATACGTCTTTTATGTGTTAATTCAGCTAAAGGGTTGGGTTGGTCCATAAACTGGCTTAGCTGTGAAGAGCCAAAGAACTCTCTTATTGCAGCAGTTACAGGACGAATATTTATAAGATCGCTTGGTTTTAATTCATTAGGATCTTGCGTGGTTGCCATTCTTTCACGAACAACACGTTCCATTCTTGTTAAGCCTATGCGAATTTGATTTTGCAATAACTCGCCAACGCTTCTTAAGCGCCTATTTCCAAGATGGTCAATGTCATCCGTAACACCAACTTTGTGTGGCAAACCAATAAGATAGCTAATTGAAGCTACTATATCATCTGTAACAATATGTTTAGGTACTAAACCATGAATGTTTTGTTTTAATGTATCCCTAAGTAATTCTTCACTATGTCCTTCAGTTGCATCAAGCACACCTTTAAGAACCGGATAATGAACTTTTTCAAGAATGCCAACTTCTGCCGGATCAAAATCCAAATATTTTTTGGCATCAACAAAACGGTTACCAACTACCTTAACACCTTGTTTTAATGGAGTGTTAACCCTGACTGATTGTATTCCAGAATCTTCAATTTCAATTGCAACTTCACTAGAAATAGTTTCTCCACTTTTAACTAAGCATTCGCCGCTATTTTGATCAAAAATATCTTCATATGCAATTAATCCTGTTATTCTTGCTGACAAGCCTAATTTAGAGTTGTATTTGTAACGACCAACTCTCATCATATCGTATCTTCGAGGATCAAAAAATAATGAGGAAATTAAATTTTGGGCACTTTCAACACTTGGTGGTTCGCCCGGTTTTTGTTTTTTATAAATTTCAACAAGAGCTTCATCTTGGTTTGTTGTTTTATCAGCGTTTTCAAGAGTAGCATTTAAACGCTCATCTTCGCCTAAAAGGTCGATTATTTCGCCGCTTGAGCTATATCCCAAAGCACGCAAAATAACAGTAATCGGTATTTTCCTTGCTCTATCTATTCTAACCCATAGAACATCATTACTGTCTGTTTCATATTCTAACCATGCTCCACGAACAGGTATTACCTGAGAAGTGAAAAGTTCCTTGCCTGACTTATCATATTGCATATCATAATAAGCCCCGGGAGAACGAACTAATTGACTAACTATTACACGTTCGGCACCATTTACAATAAATGTACCGTGTTCCGTCATCAATGGGAAATCTCCCATAAAAACTTCAGACTCTTTTATTTCACCGGTTTCACGGTTATATAACCTTACTTTAACCTTGAGCGGTGCAGCATAGGTTAAATCTCTTTTACGACAATGTTCTTCACTATACTTTGGCTCATCTAATGAATATTCTACAAATTCCAAAACAAGATTTTCTGAAAAGTCATTTATTGGAGAAACGTCTCTAAGAACTTCGTGGAAGCCCTCACTCAAAAGTTGTTGGTAGGAATTTTTTTGTACTTCGATTAAATCCGGCATATCCTTAGACTCGGTGACACGCGAATAACTCATTCTCGTGCGTAATTCACCTTTTTTTACCGGGTGTGGAAATTGTTCAAATACCATAAAACAGCTATCACCCCTTAATAATTACAAAGTATTCAATATATGTACGAAATTTACATTTTGTGAAAATTATATATTTTTTCTAAAAATTCGCACAATAATCGATACTAATGCAATTTTAAATTATATCACGTTATTTTGATACCGTCAAGGGCGAAAAT
>JAAZPT010000126.1 GCA_012797085.1 Christensenellaceae bacterium
ACCTTCGGGTGCTTTTTTAATGCTGTAAATATTTGTTTGTAAAGGCAAAAATTGGAACAGTAATATCGCTTGCAGATATGATTAATATTAAAATTAAAACGCCTATACAGTTTTAAAAGGGGAGAATACAAAATAAAAACTGTAATTTTTTTAGGCATTCCAAACCTTGTACTAAAGATTTTAAAATGCTATAATTAATCATAATAGCCCTTTTGGAGGTACAAATGTATAGAGCAATTATTGTTGATGATGAGCCGGAAATTCGCAATGGAATTATAGACCTTATAGATTTTGAAAAATACGGCTTTAAAATAGTGGGTTCAGCGGAAAACGGCATGGAAGGCTTGGAACTTGCAGAGGAATTAAAGCCCGATTTGATTATTACCGATGTGCGTATGCCCTTTATGGATGGCCTGGAAATGTCTAAAAAAATAAGGGAAATATTGCCCCTGGTAAACATAATCGTTATAAGCGGCTTCGACGAGTTTGAATATGCTCATAAAGCTATGCAAATAGAAATTACGGAGTATGTGCTGAAACCCGTTACTACGGAAGAACTTTGTTTAGTGCTTGAAAAGGTCAAAAACCGTATGGATGAAAACCTCAAGCAAAAAAGGGATTTAATCAGGCTGAACAAAGATTTTGAGCAAAGCCTTCCTCTATTAAGGGAGCATTTGTTGTCTTTAATGTTTGAAGGCAATATTTCCACAAAAAAAATAACAGAGCTTACAAATATTGCCCGTATAGATTTGCTTGCAGATAAATATGTTGTTGCTATTATAAAAACCATAGAGCCCGATAAAAACAAACCCAGCGATCATCTTGCCAACCATTCAAGGCTTGCTAAAATAGCAATAAAAAGCCTATGCTCTGAAATTGTTGCATCTCAGTATAGAACACAGTGTTTATATTATAGGGATGAAATGGCCTGCCTTTTCATGTTGGATAAGGATACAACTGTAAACTCCATAATAAACCTTTTGGAAAGCCTTAGAAATGTAATTTATACTAGCCTTGATATCAATGTGGTAATAGGCTTGGGCATAGCTGTTAAGGACGTTACCCTGGTATCGGAGAGTGCCAGGTCGGCATTGTCAGCCTTGGATTATTCAAGCGCTATGGGTCAAAATAATGTGGTATGGATATCCAACGTAGAGTCATCTTCATTGCACCATTTGCACCCCGATGCAAACTTGCTTCAAAGCCTTTCTTCATATATAAGGCGCGGTGAGGAAAATATGGCTGTAGATTGTGTTAAAAAGCTTGTTAATTATACTAAAAAAAATAATATGATTTACCTTAGTTGCCAAGTATATTTCCTTGAGGTGTGGACATCAATACTTGCCACCGCAGTTGAACTCGGTATAAATACGGATGAGGTTTTACCCCTTAATCAATGGTCAAGCAAAATAATGTATTCAAATACAAATATTAGCCAAATAGAAGAAAGCCTTATAAGTGCCGTTAGAAAAATAATTGTTAAAAACACTCAACTTAATATGGATGCTACTGAAAGAATGATATTGGAGGGTCAAGAATACATACGTAAAAATTTCCATATGCAAAACCTTACTGCTGAAACCGTAAGCAACCATTTACATATAAGCACAAGCTATTTTAATGCATTGTTTAAAAAATATACGGGAAACACCTTCCACCAGGAACTTAATGACATACGCATGAAAGAGGCCATGCATTTAATAAAAAACACAAACCTTAAAACGTCGGAAATTGCCGAGCGTATCGGTCTTGGTGAATCAAGCTATTTTAGTTACTCCTTTAAAAAATACTATGGAATGTCCCCCCTTACTGCAAGAAAAAGTAGTGAAGGATAATTATGTCCAAAAAAAAATCTTCAGCTAAAAAACAAAGCTTACAATATATGATAAGCTCTAATATGGCGGTATCCATGGTAATAATTATTATTATGGTTGCCAGCCTTATTGTTATGCGTTTTTCTAATGAAATGCAGTTTGAAGCGGAAACTCGACTTAGACAAGCCCATAACCAAACAAACAACAGTATAGATATGTTTATAAACGATACATTGAGTATTAGCCATTATATTAAAACAATACTAAACAATAGAAATGAAAATCAAAGCGCTATAAACGAGGAGCTTATTTTGCTTAAAAACTCAAACAAATATTTAAGCAACATGGCTTTATATAGCTTGGAAGGCGAATTTTTAATAGGGACAGCACAAGCCAACCAAAATGAAAATGTTGTAAAATCCAATTTGTTTCAAAAAGCAAAAAATAGTGAGCGTAGTAGCTATTTTGAAGCACCCTTTATGGATATAAGCAGCGAAGCAAAATCCACTTGGGTAATGTCTATGGCATCAAAATGCAACTATTATTTTACCGGAATAAAAAAACAGGGCATACTGTTTATTTATATGGATTATAGCAATATACGCCACTTATTTGAAAACTTGAATATAGGCAATAGCGGCTATGCCTATATTATTGATGAAAACAACAATTTTATTTTTCATCCTCAACAACAGTTGATTTATAGCGGTATAAAAAGCGAAAACCTTCAATCCCTTAATGATAATGTTATAGGCAGCTATTATGACAACTGGAATGGTAGGGAACGTTATGTTATTGCTCAAACGGTAAACAATACCCGCTGGCGTCTTGTAACCGTTGCTTATATGGATGAAATGAGAATACGTCTTCCCTTAATACTGCAATTTATGTTATATATTATTATTGCAGCTATATTCATATTTATAGCATTATCATACGTTATTGCAAACCGTATTACAAAACCCATACACTCCCTGCAAACACATATGGAAAACGTAAAAATAGACAACCCGGATTTTCATCAGTTGGATAATATTAAATATGCAGAGATTGAATCCCTTTCCGACAACTACAATAAGTTGGTTAAAAGGATTAAAAACTTAATAAATCAAATAATTGAAGAACAGGATCAAAAGCGCCTTTACGAGCTTAATGCCCTTCAAGCTCAAATAAATCCTCACTTTTTATATAATACTTTAGATTCTATTATTTGGATGGGGGAAAAAGGCAAAAACAAACAAGCCGTGGAAATGACATCCGCATTAGCAAAATTATTTAGAATATCTATAAGCCGTGGTAAAAAAGTAATAAATGTTGAGGAAGAAATAGAACATGTTAGAAACTACCTTGTAATACAGTCTATGCGCTTTAAAGATAAATTTACCTACTCTATAAACGTAGCACCGGAGGTTAAAGGTTTAAAAACCCTTAAGTTAATAGTACAGCCCATTGTTGAAAATGCCATACAACACGGTTTTGAGGAGTATGCTGTAGATGAGGGTAAAATTGAGGTAAGCTGCTACTTGGAGGATAACAACTTAGTATATTGCGTTAAGGACAACGGCGCAGGCATGAGTGAGGAAAGGGTAAAAAATGTACTTGACCCCAAGGCTGAATCAGGCGGCATAGGTGTAAATAATGTTCATCAACGCTTGCAAATTGTTTTTGGCAAGGAATATGGCATTAGTATACACAGTGAAGAGGATGAAGGAACAACCGTATATATTCGCCTACCTGTAATTTATTCGGAGGAGGATGTAAATGCTTAAAAATATATTTAAAAAAGCCTTCGTCGCCATATGCCTTTTAATTGCCGCAACATCTATTTATTTAAGTTTTAACACATTAATAGAAACTAACAGCTATAACCCGCCCGCAAAACGCATAGCTTTAATTTTAAACAGCTATGTAGGGCAGCATGGCGTAGTGGTAAAACAAGGAGCAATCCTTGCAGCGAAAGAAAACAAGGCGGAGCTTACCGTTTTTACACCCTACTCGGATTTAGACCTGGAAGTTTTTCAGCTTAGCCGTATAGATGAAATTATTGCAGAAAAATTCGATGGAGTACTGTTGATGAGCTGTGGCAGCAACCGTATTTTAGAGGCAATAGAAAAACTTGAAAATAACAAAATAGAAGTTATAAGCCTTGATGTACCCATTGATGGTTGCACGGGTCCCTATGTAGGTACAAACCATGAATTGTCAGGTACTATGCTTATTGAAAGCCTTTTAAACCATGAGCAGGATATAAAATCCATAGTTATTGTTGAAGATTCAATGGCTACAGAAGCAAGCAAAATAATAGCGGAATATCGCTTAAAGGGAATATATAAAGGCTTAGAAAACAAAAAAACAGATATTAAAAAAATTAAATTTACAGATATTGATCAATTGCGTGATGAAATTAATGCTTTGGATGATACTGTTGCAATAGTATCTATGGATAGTATTTTAACTGAAAATATTGCTTTGTTAAAAAACAACGGCAATAAAAATTTTAATATTTATGGCTTTGACAGCAACCAAATGCACTTAAATTTATTGTATGAAAAATTGGTAAAACAAGAACTTATACGGGATTCCCTTGCCATAGGTTATAGGGCTACAAACAATTTAATTGCAAAAATAAACGGTACAAAAATAGATAATATTGATTATATAAAAGCATATATGGTTAATGTAGACTTGTTAAAGTACAATAAATATGCTACTTTGCTTTATCCTATAAGCGTTGAATAGGGGTGTTAATATCAAAAAAGTATTATTATATATTTTTATATTGTTTTTAAGCATATCTACAGTCTTTGCCGGTAGTGATATTATTGTTGGCGTGCATATTTATCGCTTTGATGATACATTTATGGCGGGGGTAAGGGATATTATTAAATCAAATGCCGATGGTCTTGGTGATTGTAAAATAATAGTAACTGACGGTAAGGGGTCTCAGCCTACACAAAACGACCTTATAATAAACAGTGTTAAAAACGGTGCAAAAGCACAGGCTATAAATATAGTTGATGTTACGGCAGCCCCTATTGTGCTGCAAAAATTGCAAAAATTAGGCGTACCGGCAGTGTTTTTTAACCGAGAGCCGGATAGTGCCGACATGCCTGATGAAGGTTGGTTCTATGTAGGTGCTATGGCGGAAGAATCGGGGCGCCTTTGTGGTGGTATGATTGCTGATTATTTTGAAAAAAATCCCACTTCCGATTTAAACCGCGATGGGATAATACAATATGTTTTGCTTATGGGGGAACGCGGGCATCAAGATACTATTTATCGCAGCGAATACTCTGTTAGGGCATTACAAGAAAGAGGCTATCGTATGGAGCTTGTAGCAGCGGAGACTGCAAATTGGCAAAGGGTACAAGCGCAAGAAAAAATGAGCTCTTGGCTGAACTCATATAGCAATATAGAAGCTGTAATTTGTAATAATGATGATATGGCCTTGGGGGCAATAGATGCCTTAAAGGCTGCAGGTTATTTTACCGAGGGCAGATATATACCAGTTGTGGGTGTTGATGCTACAGCTCCGGCTATTGAGGCTCTTAAGGAAGGTACATTGTTGGGTACAGTGCTTAATGATGCTAAAAATATAGGTAAAGCCACATTCCAACTTAGCTGCTTGCTTGCTAAAGGTGAGGAAATAAACCAAAACAACTTTGATTACACTATAAGCAATGGACGCTATGTATGGATACCCTATAAAAAGGTTACAAAGGATAATTATATGGACTTTGAAAGATAATTTGTGTTTTGATGTTGTATTAAAGCATAAAGTATAGCATAATAAAAAAAGCTGTGTATTTACACAGTTTATAGTCGTTTGTTATTTTTGGATAGATTTTTTGGAGGTAAAACAAATGAACAAATCAAAAGTATATTTTACAGATATGCATACCCACGACGGGTACAGCTTATTGGATAAATTGGAAAAGCTTATAACAAAGGCAGGTATAGGGGAAATAGATTTTAATAAACGTTTTGCGGTTATAAAAATTCATTTTGGTGAGCCGGGCAACCTCTCACACCTAAGGCCCAACTTTGCAAGGCTTGTGGTGGATAAGGTAAAAAACTTAGGTGGTATACCTTTTTTATGCGACTGCAACACCCTATATACAGGTAGACGTAAAAATGCTATTGAGCATATTGAATCCGCTGCGGAAAACGGCTTTAACTTATACTCCTGTGGATGCCCTATTATTATAGGGGATGGATTAAAAGGCACAGACGATGTGGAAGTTCCCGTTGAAGGCGGAGAATATTTTAAAACAGCCCGCATAGGCAGGGCTATTATGGATGCTGATATTTTTATTTCTCTTGCCCACTTTAAAGGCCATGAGGCCACCGGCTTTGGCGGCGCTATAAAAAATACGGGCATGGGCTGCGGCTCAAGGGCCGGTAAAATGGCTATGCACAACGATGGTAAACCCGTTGTTGATCAAGATAAATGTGTAAATTGCAAAAAATGTGCTAAGGAATGTGCCCAAAATGCCATAAGCTTTGATACAGGCAAGGCTTATATAAATCATGATAAATGTGTGGGCTGTGGCAGGTGTATAGGTGCTTGTAACTTTGACTCCATATACAATGCAACGGAAGGTGCCTTTGATGTTCTAAACCGTAAAATTGCAGAATATGCAAAGGCTGTTACAGATAAACGCCCCTGCTTCTTTATAAACATTGTAAACAATGTTTCACCCTTTTGTGATTGTCACGGTCAAAACGATTTGGCAATAATACCAGATGTTGGTTTGTTTGCCTCCTTTGACCCTGTTGCCCTTGATGTTGCCTGTGCTGATGCCTGCAACAACATGCCGGTAATAGAAGGTAGCAGGCTCTCTAAACAGCTGGAAGAATTTGGCAACAAAGGTGATCACTTCCACAACTGTTTCCATGAAACAAACTGGCGTAGCACATTTGAACATGCAGAAAAGCTTGGAATGGGTACTCAAAAGTACGAGCTTATTACAATAAAATAAATATCAGCTCCAATTAAGGAGATTATATGCAACAAAAAACTCTTTGGACTAAAAATTTTAAATTAATTACTATTACAACTATATTAAACGCCATAGGCGGCGAGGCAATAATGTTTCCCTTAAGCCTTGTGGTATTTGAGGAAACACAATCTACTCTACTTTCATCAATATTATTTATAAGCGGCTTTTTGCCGGATATTCTTCTCTCAATGCTTGTTGCACCCTTTATTGACAAGGGAAATAAAAAACGTTGGGTTATAAGCATGGATGTATGTTTTGTACTAATATATGTATTTATGGGGCTTTGGTTAAGTAAAAACAGTTTCAAATATGAAGTTTTCTTGATGTTTTCACTTGTAACCGCAACATTATCCGTATTTTACAGGCTGAATTTTGACAGTTGGTATCCGGACCTTATTGGTGTAGGCTTTGAGCAGAAGGGCTTTGCGGTTGCAAATACTATTTACCCCGTAACAATGATGATAATGTCACCAATGGCTGCATTTCTTTATAAAACCGTTGGCTTATCAAACTTGTTTTTCTTTAATGCCTTTCTTATGCTTGTTGGTATAGTTTTACAAAGTTTTATTAGCTACACCCACATTACCGATAAAAAAGTGGGTAATTTAAAGGAATACTTTAACGATATTAAAGAAGGATTACTTTATTTTAAAAATGAAATAGGCCTTCGTAACATTTATTCCTATGTTGCTGTTTCCAATGGTACAGCCACCGGTAAAGAATTGCTTGTGCAGGCATATTTTCAAACGGCAAGCAATTTAAATGTAGTAATGTTGGGCTTTATGAATACCGCAGAAATGATTGGCAGAACTCTTGGCGGCTTTTTCCAGTATAAGTTTGAGGTGCCCGTAAAAAAACGATTCAGCTTTACAAAAATGGTGTATATTGTTTACGATACTTTGGATGCGGCATTGCTTTACCTGCCTTTTCCGCTTATGTTAGTAGCAAAGTTTATTTGTGGAGCCTTAGGTATGAACAGTGCCAATATTCGCGAAACAGCGGTGCAAAGCTATTTACCCCCCACTATACGTGCCCGTGTTAAGGCGGTAATGACGGTACTCTTCTGTATAGGTATGTTGGTTTTTCAGTTGCTTACAGGCATAATAGGCGAATATTTAGATTATAGGTTATCTATTGTTGTACTTAGTTCAATAACCCTTATAGCTATATACTTTTTAATTATTCGCCCGGGTGAAGTTAATCGCAGAATTTATGAAAGTGTTCGTAAAGATGAAACAAAAACTGAATAAAATAAAAAGGCTAGTAATAGCCTTTTGTTTGGCATTAATAATGATTATTAAAATAATTATCAAAACAAAAAAATATTGCCTGACAAGCAATATAATTTATGGTACATTTACATAGTGCCCTTGAAGCACATAACGACGCGGAGTAGAGCAGCTGGTAGCTCGTCGGGCTCATAACCCGGAGGTCGGGGGTTCAAGTCCCTCCTCCGCAACCATTTTTGGCGGCGTAGCTCAGTTGGCTAGAGCATTCGGTTCATACCCGGAGTGTCGTAGGTTCGAGTCCCACCGCCGCTACCAACCAAACAGCAGATATGTTTGGTGATTATAAGGGCGGAAGCTGAAAAAGCGGTCGTTCTCTTTTTTATTTTAGCTGTGTAGCAGCTTTTTTTATTGCAAAAAACAATTGTTTACTTATAAAATACAACATACCAAACCAAATATAAATATAGAAAAACACCTACAATTCATTTTTTGAATTGTAGATGTTTTTTGTTTAAAATATGAATTTTACTTATTGCTGGGACGATCATTCAGGTCGCCTTTCAGTTCACATTCACCAAGAATCTTCATCTGAAAACCGTTCTTCTTGTATTCTTCATAGTCGAAAGCTTCAAGCTCATCATAGGCTAATTTATGGAACTCATAAAAGTTATCCCACCATTCGTAGCCATCACCCATGTTGTTTTCCAAGAAGGCATCGGCCATTTCTATACCCATTTGGTGAGCAATATAGTGGCCGCCCATTGACAGAACATTACAATTGTTGCCGGTGATGCAACGTAGAGCAGAGGGTACGCTCTCACAGCAGGCTGCATGTACATGAGGACATTTGCTTGCGGCAATATGTATACCCATACCAGTACCACAGAATATTAAAGCACGCTCATATTCACGTTCAGCAATTTTGGTACCAACTTTGATTCCGATTCGATGAAACATTTCGGGGTTGGGATCATTGGCGTCACGAATACCTATATCCTCAACAGTCCAACCTTTCTTTTTAAGATGGGCAACTACAGCTTCTTTTAGATGATAACCAGCAATGTCGGCAGCAACTAAAACATACTTATCCTTTACAGTTTTCATTTGGGAAGGCCTCCTTATTTTTTGTTTTTCATTCTTCCAACCGCTTCAAACGGTTGATATCAAGGGGATTATTCCTGCTTATTAATCTTAAAAGAGAGCAGGATATTTTTCATATAAGTATTTTACAAAGGACTTTTTGGAATCAGGTCTAATCCTTATATATACTTAAAAGTTCTATTCTATAAATCCTAGAGTTTTAGAATTTTAAATTTAGTTTATTTATAAAATGTTTTAAAGTTTTTTATAAAGTAAACTTAATAAGATCTAATAAACGTTTAAGTTGCTCATTATGGGTTGTAAAACTGCCAATTGGGTAAGGAGTGGCAGAATACATACCATGGAAGTCTGTACCACCGGTAGCTATAAGATTATAATGTTCACAAATAGCCAAGGCTTTTTGTGTAACCTCTTTATTATTTCGTGGATGATAACACTCGATACCACTTAGAACTCCTTTTTTAGCAAGTTCTTCAGCCAACTCTAGCGAATCGAACTGACCAGGATGTGCAATAACAGCTAAGCCTCCCGTGGAGCGTATAATATCTACTGTTTCGTATACGTCCGGATAAACAATTGGAACATAACAACTACCTTTTTTACCAATAAGCTCTTTTAACAAACTACCACAAATAGTGGATGTATAACCCATGGCTGCAAGGGGTGCTATAAGATGCACTTCATATATGGACTTGCTATTTTCGCTTGCTTTAAGTACATCAGAGCGGGTAATAGGATAAAGTTTTGCCAGTTTATCAGCCATAGTTAACTTTGCTTCACGACGTCGCTTAAGTGTTACATTGAGGAATTTTTTAAGTGCGTTTGCTTTATGAGGAGCATAACACAACATATGAACTGAACGTCCACGCCTATAGTCCATACTGGAACATTCCACTCCCGGTATCACACATAGATTCTTTTCTTGGGCTTCATTGATAATTTGTGTAACACCGTCCATAGTGTCATGGTCTGTAAGAGAAATATGGGTTAATTTTTTTCTACAAGCAAAGTCTACAATTTGAGATGTGGTATTAAAACCGTCAGAAAATGTGCTATGGCAATGTAAATCACCAATCATTTAAAAGCTCTCATCATTCATGCTTAAAGGAAAACCCTGAAATAGGCAATTATTGTAATCCATAATCAAATTACTTTGTTTTGAATACGTCAAAATAATCCTGAACATTGTTTTCAGGGCTAGTGAGATAATCAAACTTTTCTGGATTATTTAAATACTCGGTGTATACAGGTTTGTCTTGATATATGCCCAAAGCATCATTGTCTATGGGGGTTACAATCCTAGGTTCACAGGAGAAATCATAATTGTTGTTTTTTTCTACGCGATAGCTGCCGTCCTCATTTCTTTTAATATAGCAGCACATGCCAACACTTCTCTTAACTCCATCATAATCATTTGTACTAGCATCGGCAACAAGGTTTATGAACACCATAGTTTCATCACTAACATTTACAGTGCAATGACCGTAATTTGGAGGGATAACAATAGCTTGACCAGCTTTAACTTCGGCAATAATACAGTCGGTTACGTTCATACGTCCATCAGTATGCTCATCTTCAACTTTCTGCATTACGAATACAGCTGTACCTTTCACAACCTGATAATATTCAGGATAACTCATACCTTTGCCGGGAACCTCGCAGTGGAAGTGACCTGAGGTCTTTTTAAATTCATCGCCAGCACAACCCGCCATAATAACAGTACTGTCATAACGTAGGGCACGGGCAGTAAAAGTATCACGCTCTTCATCACGGCCAATGGCTTTGTAGAAATCATAGTAGGGCTCATCTTCTATAGTATATGAAAAGTCGGCTAACAGGCCAAACATACCCTTAGAATACTTACGGCTGTAAGCTTTGAAGCTAACGCTATCTGCATTAGGGATTAACTTGTCATCAGTTGTATCAAAAACAACCGGGAAACCAAACATCTTTAGTTCTTGCAAGATTTTCACCTCTTTTAATATTATTTATAAATTTTTATAGTGATCAATAGCTTTTTTATAGTCTTTAGGTTCATACTTGAATAGACCGGAGGAACCTAAAACCAAAACATTGGCACCGGCAGCGACAAGGCTTGGTGCTGTTTCTTCCTTAACCTGACCGTCAACCATTATGTCGATATCTTTTCCGGCATCAGTAATCATTTTACGGATGTTAGCTATTTTTTGAATAGTGGAGGGAATTAGAGTTTGCCCAGCAAATCCGGGGTCAACAGTCATAACGCATACCATGTCAAGGAAATCAAGCATGTACTTCAGGGGAGCGATATCTGTAGCAGGATTAATAGCGATTCCGGCTTTTTTACCAAGAGAACGGATTAGTTTTAATGTGCGAATGGGATGAATTAAAGTTTCTAGATGAGGGGTGATTATTTCTGCACCGGCCTTAGCAAAAACTTCGATATATTGATCGGGGTTTGTTACCATAAGGTGCACATCCATAGGTGTTTTGGAAACACGAGCGATATCCTGCATAGTATAAGTGCTCAGTGCAAAGTTGGGCACATAGTGACCATCCATTATGTCAATGTGATATAGATCAACACCCGCAGCATCCAGAGCAGCCAACTGATTTTTTAGGTCCAACATATCAATACACATTACCGATGGGGAAATTTTGTTCATATAACATTACTCCTTTTTTACTAAATTTAAAAAAACAACCAATATAATAATTACATAAATAAGCAAATTGTCAAGGGAAGCTCAAAGAAAAACAGAAATAATTTTGCCTATTTTTATATTA
>JAAZPT010000127.1 GCA_012797085.1 Christensenellaceae bacterium
ACCATCTTTTATTAGACTTAGACCATATTCACCTATACTTTTACATACCCAAATATCCTCTTCCCTAATATCGATAGCTTCCTCCAAAAGAAGATCTTTTATTTGGTCTACAGTTTTATCCTTGTTGTTTTTAACAACATCTTCCATACGGTCAAGAGCCCAAAAAAGATTTACTGCTGTGGGGCGAGAGCTTGCAAGATAATCCTTGGCTTCCTTAAACTTTGCTGCAAACTCATCATAGTTATCCGTTTCAATTTCCAAGCTTGCCAAGTAAACACCTATTGCCGCTGCAACACCTATTGCGGGAGCTCCTCTTACCTTTAAAAGATATATAGCCTCCCATATTTCCCTTTGATCCTTAAGGTATAATATCTCAACATTGTTTGGTAATTGAGTTTGGTCGATAATAACAAGGGATTTTTTATCTTCACTGATATTTACAGTGTCAATATTCATAATATTGTTGCCCATTATTACCCCTCCTTATGTATCTTTTCAATAGCTTTTTTAATAGCCTCTATATAATCTTCTCCGGTTTTGAACTTGCATTTATTCATAATGCAATCCTTGGCTACATATATATTTAAACGTTCTGCACGTTTACGCATTTCCACATCGGCAATTGTTGTAACATCTTTAACCTGTGCCATGCCAACTGTACGGCGAATAAGCTCTGTACCTGTATAACTGGCAGTATCGGCAAGTATGCTGTCCAAATACCATTCCTTAAAACCTTTTACTTTTGCCATGGGCTCGGTAACAACTTCATCGTAAGCTTTTAAGAATTTTGTTTTAAACATACCTATAACTTCAATTATCGTTTTAAGTATCCAATTGCAAAACTCTTCATTGCCATAGGCTTTACCATTATCCCAGGCAAAAATCAGATTTGCAATAACATTGCCCACATCATAGCCTATGGGTCCATAGAATGCGAATTCAGGGTCAAACACCTTTGTGCTATCCTGTTTTACAAATATTGAACCCGTATGTAAATCTCCATGTAATAGGGCTTGAGCATTGTTCATAAAATCAAACTTTAATTTTGCAACCTCTAATTGCAAAGCTTCATCCTCATAAAGTTCCCTTTGAACAAATTCCGCATTGGGCTCAAAAACTATGTTCCTTCCCTTTACATCCATGTATGGTTCCATAAGAACCAAATCCTCAGTAATTTCACACAATTCAGGGTTTATAAAGCTTTTTACTTTTGCCTTTTTTTCCTTATGTTCCATGGCTACATCTGTAGTTTGCAAAAGGGTATTAACCATGTATGTGGTTATATCATCGGCAAATTTAGGGAATGTTTTATGCTCCATAAGGGCATAGCGCATAAGCTGATGATCGCTTAAATCCTCCATTATGCAAGCGCTCATAACAGTATCATACATATATATTTCAGGTACAAGGCCCGGAGCAAACTTATTTTGAATTTGCAAAATTTCCGACTCTATCCTGTTTCTATCCGTTGAAACCTTCATATCGGCAGATATTCTTAAGGTTTCACCGGCATGTTTTACTATTGTTGAGTTTCCTTTATCATCACTAACTTTAAACACATAGTTTAAGTTTCCGTCACCAATTTCCTTAGCTTTAATTGTAGCCTTATCCCAAGGAATATTCGGCAGTTTTTCCAAAACGTAATCAACCACATCATTAACGTCCATCAAAAAATATTTATCAAACTTAGACATATAATCAACCTCCATATATTAATAAGCTAAATTGTTTCAAGCAAAAATCACTATAAGACTTTCAGCACTTTTATAAATTTGCTTATTACTCTTCTTTTTTACTAGCAAATGCGGCAATAAGAGCCAAGCATAAAACAGCGCCTTTAACTGCCGGCAATATGTAATATGAAACCGCCATAATTGTAAGGCCGTTTTCCAAAGTAGAAACAAGCATTGCACCAATAAGTGTACCTAAAGCATTAGGTCTATTAGCACCACCAACGGACCTTCCGACAAACACCGCAGCCAAGCTTTGCATAAAGTAGTTATCGCAGCAACCAACTTGAGCGGAGCTTCCCCTTGATGCAACCAATATGCCGCCTATAGTAATAAATACAGCTGTGATTATACCGGCCATATACCTTGTTTTTTTAACATTTATACCGGATAATCTGGCGGCAGTTCTATTTCCACCCATAGCGTACATATATCTACCATGTTTTGTATGCTCTAAAAACATATAGGCTAGAAAAACACACACTAACATTATAATAATTATCCAGGGGCTACGACCTATTGCACTAAAGTCATCACCAAGTATTGTTCTAACAGGCTGATTACCGTTGGGTAAGCGCATACCCGTTGAAACAGCACCACCGCCTATATACCATTGGCCTAAACCCTGATGAACGAACATCAAAGCCGCCGTTGCAAGCATATCAGGTATTTTACAAACAAGTATTAAAAACATTGTAAGTTGATGTAATACCAGGGTTACAAGCAAGCTTACAACTATACTCATAACCAAGCTTAAACCATACCATAAATACATACTTACAAATATATAAGCAGAGACACTTGCCAATGTACAGGCACTCATGTCAAAGCCTTCTGTGCTCATTGTAACGGTTAGACCTATGCCGAATACCGTTGTTATACTCATGGCCCTTAAAATATTTATCATGTTATTTGAGGACATGAAGAATTTTCCCTTTACTAATGTGAAAATAATAAAACATAGTACAAGGGCAATTACTGCTGCCCAATCCAACATAAAATGGCCAAAATGTTTATGTTTTTTTACTGTTGCCATAATATCCTCCTTAAGCTTTTTCAGCCTTATTGCCAACTGCATAGTTCATAATAATATCCTCAGTGGCATCGGCGGTAACAAGCTCTGCCATTATCTCACCGTCGAACATTACATATATTCTATCGGTGATAGAGAGAATTTCACTATTTTCGCAGGATGCATACACTACGCCATTGCCCTGCTTTGTAATATCGTTTATAAGCCTAAAAATTTCCTGTTTAGCGCCTACATCCACACCCTTTGTAGGCTCATCAAACATATATAATTTACAATCGGCAGCAAGCCATTTGCCAACGGCAACCTTTTGTTGATTACCGCCACTCAGGTTTTTAACCGATTGCCTTATTGACGGAGTTACAATGCGAAGCTCCTTTACAAAGCTTTCTGCATTTTCATTTATTTTTTTTCTATTTAAAAAATTAAAAGTACAAAAATCGCCCAGGTTTGCAGCGCTTAGGTTAAATGCCACATCTTCCTCAACAAGCACGCCTTCTTTACGTCGCTCCTCCGGTACAAGGGCTATATTATGGGCAACGGCTTTACTTGGATTTTCAACTTTTATACTTTCACCGTTTAACAATATTTCGCCATCGGTTTTTTTATACGCACCAAATATTGTTTTGCAAAGTTCGCTTTTGCCTGCTCCAACCAAGCCGGCAATACCGACAATTTCACCTCGCCTAACATAAAAGCTTACATTGTTTACCTTGCCGTCGGCACCGCTCAAATTTTTAACTTCGAATAATTTATCGCCAATTTCTACTTTTTCCTTAGGAATAAAAGCTTCAAACGTGCGCCCTAACATTTTTTCAACGATTTCTTGACTTGTGGTATTTTCGGTTATCGGGCTGGTATCCACAATTTGCCCATTACGCATTACAGTGTAATTATCGCATATTTGTATAATTTCATTTATACGGTGAGATATAAATATTATTGCAATATTTTCGGTTTCTTTAAGGTGAGTTACTAAATTAAAAAGATCTTCGGTTTCAGTATTGCTTAACGGTGCTGTAGGCTCATCCAATATTAAAAAGTTACATTGGCTTTGTATCGCACGTGCAATAAGGACCATTTGTTTTTGTGCCAAAGGTAAATCCTTAACTAAAACCCTGGTATTCAGTTTTATATTAAGGCGATCTAAAACCTCTTTGGCATCCGTATGAAGTTTGCGCCAGTTTACCATCGGGCTGCCTTTATGCATAACCATATCATTAAGCATAACATTTTCACCAACGCTTAATGTGGGTACAAGGGCCACATCCACCTCTTGATAAACTATTTGTATGCCTAATTTTTTTGCAGCCAAAGGGCTCCTTATTTCAACAACTTCACCGTTTAAAAGTACATCACCCGTATAGCCTGGGTTTGCCCCCGCAAACACCTTCATTAATGTGGATTTTCCGGCACCGTTTGCGCCAACAACGGCACGAATTTCCCCCGTGCTGACTTCAAAATCCACATCACTTAAAGCAATAACGCCAGGGAATTGCATAGTTACTTTGCGGGTACCTAATGTAATTTTATTCATGTAGAACCTCGTTTCCTACTTAGCCTTAATGGGAAGGTCGGAGTACAAACTCCGACCTTCGGTAATAAATTACTTTTTAATTTTATTTGTGAATAAGGTCTGCAGGCATCCAATCTGCAACGGAAAGATAGCCTAAGTTGCCATATGTTTCAGCTGCAATTTCGCCTAAGTTTTCAACTGTTGATTCGGGTTTGAGTGCTGTTGCTAAAATAGCGGAGCCGGGAACTTCAACCACGTCTACACCATATTGTTGTGTAGCGGGATCATAGATTTTGTCATATTCGCCAGCTAATTGAAGCATAAGCAAACGCATACCGATTTCACCGTTAAGTGTCCAGTCTGTTGTACCGGCAGCACTCCAGATGTCGGGGCGTGTTAACATATTTGTTACGTCAACAGGGTCAATGTCTACAGAAGCCATGGGTAGAGCAGCGCCAACGTTTCCGTTGAAGTTGTCATTTTCAAATATTGCTGTATAAACACCTTGACCATATAGGTCATAATAAGCAACTACACCGTCAACATCTTCACGTTTGATGCTTTGTAGGTAAGCAGCTGTAACAGCATTTGCACTGTCAACTGAGTCTGTTAATGGTTGAATTTCGCCAACTGTAACGATTTTGCCGGCTTCTTCATATTCTTTCCAACCAACTTCACGGCGGTCAAAGGGGCTGTTAAAGTTAGGGCCACGCCATACTTTTATTAAGCGAACGCCTTCGCCGAACTCAGCAATAAAGTTGTCCAAAAGAACTGTAACTAAGCTCTTATCCTGTTGGAAAAGTTGTGTAACGCCTTCGATTTTTTGATACTCGCCGTTTGTATAGAACTGTGTATCAAAACATACAATTTTAAGATCGGGATATTGTTCTGTAACTTCCTTTAAGAAAACATATGAGCCGTCTTGGTTACCATGGCTTACCAATAAGCCGTCATAGCCTGCTGATGCGCATTGACGAATTGTATCCATCCAGCGGTTAAAGTCGCCATCGCAGAAGAAGAAGTCAAACTGTACATCCAAAGCTGCGCATAGGTCAGCACAGGAGTCTTTCCACATTTGGAAAATTGTAGCTGAGGGTAGAAGCATAACATAGGCAACCTTTTTGCCTGCAACCGGGTTAGCCGGTTCTGCTACACCTACCATACCGATTGAGAATAGCATAATTGCAACAAGTAGTAATGCAGTTAGTTTTTTCATAATACATCCTCCTAAAAATATATTTAAAGGGCGAACCCTTTATAGTCCATAAAACAAATACTATATAAATATATAATTCGAAATTTAATCGGAAAATTTTTGTTTAGTTGTTTAGTGGTTTTTTACATGTGTTTTTATATGTGTTTATATTAATAATAACACTGTTTTTTAATATGTCAACTATTTTTTGTGATTTTTAATAAAAAAATTTAGAAATTTGATTATTTTTTGTTGGAATTATTTGTAAATTATTTTGAAAATTTTTAATTTATTTTACATTTAAACTTATTAAAATGTGCAAACCCCTTGCATTATAAGCCTTTTATTCACTTTATTAACAAAACACTAAACAAATGTCAGATTGTTTGGTGTTTTGTTTGTTTAATTTAGTTTTAAAAAAATTAAACATAGTTATTTAAATTTTATAAAGTTCTTGTTTAGATATATTTGTGTGATTATTTTCCAAGTGCTTTGAACATTTCATCTTCCCTGATAAATTTATGTTGAATTTTGTTTTTTCATATACATCCTAACATTTATTAAATTTTTTTTGGTAAAAATGTTTGGAAACTGTAAAAAATACTATTCCTAACAGTTATAAAAGCGCCCTATGGAGTATTTTTATAATTAACTTTTTATAGTTTATTAACAACAGTCTTCCAGCCGTTATACATTTCTTCTCGTTTTTCTGGACTCATACAGTTGTTATAGGTTTCTCCTGTGCGTCTTAATTTAGAGAGAGCATCCTTATCTTTTATTATTCCTGTTGCTATCGCTCCTACAGACGCAGCACCCAAAGCAGAAAGTTCTTCTATACTATTCTTAATAATATTTACATCTAAAATATCGCTCATTATTTGCATAAGTAATTTATTGTTTGTAGGTCCACCATCAACACGAAGTTCCTTGAATTCTATGTTAGCCTCCTTAACCATAGGTACCATAACGTCTTTTATTTGATAAACAATGCTTTCTAAAGCAGCACGAACAATATGATATTTATTTGTACTACGATTCATGCCCCATATTACTGCTCTAGCATTACTTTTATAGTGTGGAGCACCTAAACCAGTAAAAGCCGGTACAAGATATACTCCTTCTGTTGATTCAACTTTTTGAGCATAACTTTCTGACTCTTTAGAATTCGGCAATATTTGCATATTATCTATTAGCCAATTTATTGTATCGCCTGACGAATTTACATTCCCTTCAAAAACATATTTTATATCATTTTTTAGTTTCCAACCTATTGAAGTTGCTAAACCACTATTAGAAAATTGGGGCTTGTCTCCAATATTTATCATGAGTGAAGACCCTGTTCCCATAGTACATTTCCCCTCACCAGGATTCCAACATTGTTGACCAAATATTGCTCCATGGCTATCACCCAATATACCTGCTATTGGTATGGGTTTATTTAATAAACCACCTAAATTTGTTTCACCAAATATTTCATCACTACATTTGATTTGGGGAAAGCTAATATTTTCCAATCCAAACAATTTAATTATATCTTTATCCCATTCAAGACTATTTATATTAAAAAGTTGTGTTCTGCATGCATTTGTATAATCACAGTAGTGGTTTCCTGTAAGTTTATAAACAAGCCAAGAATCCATTGTACTAAAAGCTATATTCTTATTTTTACAATCAATATTTTCAAGTATCCAAGCAACTTTTGCAGCACTAAAATATGGCGATAAAACAAGCCCTGTTTTCTGCCTTATTGTTTCGGCTTCTTTTATAATGTGCGGTTTTGAGCTTATGCTTTCACCTCTGCAGCATTGCCATACAATTGCATTATATATAGGCTCTCCCGTTTTTTTATCCCATAACATGGCTGTTTCTCTTTGATTTGATATTGAAAGACAAACAACATTCTCTTTTTGTACACCGGTTGTATTAAATACATCAGAGCAAGCTTTAAGCAAATTATTAAATATCTCATTCGGATCATGTTCAACCCAACCCGCTTGTGGATATATTTGATTATGCTCAACATTACTGCGCCCTACTAGGTTTAGTTGTTCATCAAAAATTATAGCTTTTGTTGAACTTGTTGATTGATCTATTGATAAAATATATTTCATACTACCACTCCAAAACTTGTTTAACTATGTTTTCGACAGATAGGCCATAATACTCAAATACTTCTTTGCTTTTTCCAGCTACAACCGGTTCGTCAGGCAAAGCAAATGTTTTGACTTTGGTAGGTTTGTAGTTAGATGCAACTCGGCTAACTATACTACCTAGGCCGCCATAAATACTATGTTCCTCAACTGTAACAATTTTACCAATATTACTGGCTTGTTTTATAATATTTTCATCTAAAGGTTTTATGGTGTGCATATCAACAAGTAAAGCATTAATATTGTGCTCACTTTTTAATATTTCAGCAGCTTTTTTAGCATAATATACCATTTCGCCAACAGCAATAATCGCCACATCGTTTCCTTTATAAATAATTTTAGCTTTGGAAAAATCAAAATCATTGTCGTTCTCATTATATACATCTTCAACGGCATTTCTACCTACACGTATATAAGCAGGTCTTGGGTTTTTTATAAGATCTTTTATAAGAGCTACACTTTGAAATCTATCAGCAGGAATATGAACTTCAATACCTGGTATAGCCGTAAATGTAGCAATGTCTTGTAAACTATGATGAGTCATACCTAAAGGGCCATAACTTAACCCACCACTTATACCATAAAGTATTACATTCATTTTAGAATACGCCACA
>JAAZPT010000128.1 GCA_012797085.1 Christensenellaceae bacterium
GATTTTACATTTTTATACTAAAATATATAAAAGTTTAGTAATTATTTTTGTGGTTTTAATAAAATTAATTGCTTTGCAAACAATAAAAAAACAGGCGGCACCTGTTTTTTTATTATATTATATTTTATTACTGTTTTTTTGATTATATATTATAGAAACAATGGCGATAATGGAAATACTTACTATTATTATCCATAAAGCAAGCATGGAGGCATCACCCGTTTGGGGAAAGTTTGCAACCTTTTTTGTAGTGTTTGTAAAAACAGGAACACCCTTATAACTTTGACCGTCCTTTTCATAGCCGATCTTTACGCTATAATTGTCTGAAAGGCTTACTGTTATGGTTGCCTTATAGTTTACGGGGTCGTAGTTTATGTTTTGTGCTTGGCCTAATTGCTCGCTTAAGTAGTATATATATTCCCCCGGCTTATCAAAGCTCAAGGCATCAAATGTTATTGTTCTGCCGATATTACCCTTAGTTTGAATAACCTTGCCGGTGGTATCCTTTAAATTAAAGTTAAAGGAATTATCATTTGGGGTGGCGCCATCTAATGTTTTTTCCGCTACGATTGTTACCCTTGAAGTATTAGTAGTAGTTATGGGTTTTTGAATGATTTCCGCATCAATTAAAATATAGCCGGAATTTGCTATATATTTTTCATTGCGATAATCTGTTTCACGGCCTTTTTCCACATAGTAAAACTGCAATAAGGGCTTTGCACTGTTGTAGCTGTAGTTTTCAAAACCGCTTATGCTGTGCAATATTGTATAAAAATTCTTCGATATTTCATTTTTTTGAGCATGATTGCTTGCTGCAAAATAATCAGCCTGCAATTGTAAAAGCTCCTTAACCTTTTTGCTTACATCAATGTTTTTATTATATATTACAATATTGTTGTTTTGTAATAGAAACTGTAAGTTGGGCTTAACAACACCAATATCTTCAAATGTTACACGGCGCAGTATGCCCTCGAAGCCATTGCCCGTATATGTTAATGCTTGGTTATAGTAGCCGGGAAGAGTGGATATACCAAGGGTATTGTCAGGGTTAAATATTAGTGGATAAATAGCTTTTTTAATTGTTTTGCTCGGGTCCTCCGCATCCGTTTTACCACAATAAAGGTCTTTGTTTGTAAACAACAATACTTGTGCACCTTTAACTATGGTTATATCTCTATCTTCAAAGGTTTTTAAGGGGCTAAAATCCGTTATGGAATTACCTTCCAGGCATATTGCTTTCATTAAGGGCCAGCTGTTTGTGTAGTTACTAAAAGCATAAACATCACTTATTAATGTTTCATCAAGGGAAAGTTCTTCTAATAAGTCTGATATGCTTAGGGAGGCTAATATTAAAGGCAAATCCTCATTCCCTACAAATGTACTACCTAAATAAATTTGTTTAAGCTTTGGAAAGTTTGCCGCATTTAAACCCCTTGCTGAATTTATATTAGTAGCAAATAAACTAGCCGTTTCCAAATTTGTTAAATTGTTTAAAACGCTAAGGGGTGTATTAACACATGTGTTGCGAATATTTAAATATTTTAAGTTTATAGCATCTGCTAAGCCACTTATATCTTTAAGGTTCATGTTGTGCCCACCGTTAAAGGATAATAAATTGGTGTTGTTTTTAAGGAAATCAACATTGCTTAGCTGGTAAGGGCTTGAATTGTGCATAATATTTATTTCAGAGCCCACATTTACGTTATTTGCATCTTTAAAATGTGAAAGATAGTTTGTTAAATTGCTTGGAGCAACAACGTTGCCCGCTTCATCCATAAAATGTACATCTAAAAGCTGCAAAGAGGCGGTATAATTAGGTAAAAAGGCGCTCGTTGTGCTTAAAGTACTGTAATTAGCAGGTGTAATAAGGGCATCAACACCCTTTACCATTAACACTTGCCCTTGCTGTGCATACATTGGATCCCTGTTAGGGCCGAACTTTATTGAGGATAAACCGTCCAAGTTGATTTTATGTTTATTTTGAGGGTTTGTTCTATCTACAGTATAAACAATTGAAACCGTGTGCAAATAGGGCCAGTCGTTAGCTTTCGCCAAGGCATCAATGTTTTGCAAAGCCATGTTGTTATGCAGTGTAATTCTGTCTATATATTTTGATAAATACTGTATACCCTCAATATTTTTAATATCGGGATTATTTTGAATATTAACAAACCATATGC
>JAAZPT010000129.1 GCA_012797085.1 Christensenellaceae bacterium
CATATTTTTAAAAGAGAACAAATTAAACTTAATAGTTGAATATTATTAAAGTATATATAACAAATCACAACTTAAACACTTTTTTACATTGCTTTGTTTCTCCATTTTTCTTTTAGCAATATTAAAGTATCATCTATAGTTCTCTTAAATCTCTATTAATATACCCCTTTTTTGTTTTTATTTGAGAGACATTTCATATAGCTTGTCAATAAAATATCCAAAACCTCCACCCATCACAAGCTAAACGGCAGCAAATTCTCCCTGCAATATGAATACCAATTGCCGTTTTCGATAACTTCCTCCTGTGCAAGTTCACGGAAAAGATGTTTTTTATCAATACATCCACCCTCGAATTGCTTCTTGGCAGTTTCATATAAGAGGGCCATTTTTTTGTGATCGATGCTTTTTCGTTCAAGGGACAGCTTGCCATAATAGTTTGAGCCAAGGGCCGCTATTGCCGAAACAACACCTAATAAAACTTTAAGAAGGCTCCTCCAAATAAATTCCTGTCCGGAAAATTGTATAAAAAATGCTGTTAGTGGCCCATTGGCAACCTGCTGATCAAGGCAGGATTCAAAAAAGAACTCCATAATAAATACAAAAACAAAAAGGACAAAGGAAGATAGTAGCATACTTCGAGCTATGTTTTCGCTTTTACTGTGCTTACGTATATTGCGATTAAAGGCTTTTGTGTGGTATTCAAACTGCCCGTCAATTAAATTCTCCATAATCAATTCTTCAGGAATATCTACAGTATCCGGGGAACCTATAAGCAGTGCCGACACGGCTCTTTTTATCCAAATACAATCCAACTTTTGCGTCCATGTAAAAGCATTGCTTATATTATCATTCAAACCTGCGGCCAAAACATAAAACTGTACCCGCATAGTCTCCGCAAGCATTCTATACTGAATATATTTCATGTGTATATCTTTCTTTTGTGAAAAAATAAAGGCCGGAAAATATAATAGTATAATAAGTCCATAAGCTAATAAAAAATGTTTGTTTTCCAACTCATCGTACAGTAAAAAGAAAAGTACCAAAAGAACGCCAAATGTGGAAAAGCTTTTCAAAGCCTTTAGATATCGCTTTTGGAAATACAAAGACAGCCCATCCGCCTCGCAATGAAGTGCATCAAAGCTGTTTAGCTTGGCTTTGCCTTTCAAATATTCCTTTGGTAGAAGTGAATATGTGCTTTCCGATGGGTTGAACAAGGCATCGGCATCTTTATTGTAGTTGTCAGTTATAGTCAATACTTCGTGCAGGCCTCCCGGCTCATTCTCCAACAGGCTCACTTTAAAATTCGTTTCCGTTTCAGAGTCTTGCTTCTCAGTCAAAATATGGATTACAGCCCCATCATTCCTTGCGTGAAAGCTTTCATAATTGTGCCCTTTAAGCATGAAATCTACAGCTTCTGCAGTACCATAGCCATTAGGTTTTGCAGGCAAACCATTCCATAGAGCCAACAACACATGACTATGGGAAGCAATATATATACTGGCCTGGCGGTAGTAAAACTCCCGGCTAGGTTGTTCCGGTACAGGCTCAAAAACAGGAACGACAAATACATCTGTCGCTTTTGAAAGAAGCGTATCAAAGAGAATGAGATCTTTCCCTGAATAATTTTGGCGATATTCATCCTCCTGCATTGGAAGCGGGCATTTAAGCATAATACCCAGCTCTACAGCCATTTCAGCGCATAGGCAATCTGCCCCTGCAGCCATAGAACTAAGCATCACAAAAGGAGAGTGAGGATAAGTTTTTTTAAGCTTTTGCAACTCGGCGCGAACCAATTCCCGTAGTTGAGGGATATCCTTTTCCTTTAGATTACAGTGGCCGGTTACGCCTACAACAATTGGAATACCCATTTATTTTTTCTCCTCTCCTTTGTCAGCCGTATTTAAAAGTTAGCCTGTTTCCTATTGAAATTTTTGTGCGACCTGATAAAACATTTCATCATACAATAAATTTCTATTTAGTATGAGTAATTTAGAATTTTATACTAAAATATAATTTACAATATATCATATTTATATAAAATTACTTAATTCTTCCCTGGTCTTTTAACCATTTTATAGTATCCACTACAGTTTCTTTTAAATCTCTATTGGTGTAGCCTAACTCCTGTTGGGCTTTTTTATTTGAGAAATTGGAGTTGGAACACAATGTATAAAGGGAATATTTTGTAAACAAGGGCGGCTGCTTCAAAATGCTGTAATATAACTCTGCTAAGGGGGCTGTAAGTTTTGCAAACCACATGGGCAATATTATGTTAATCTTTTTTATATTGCTTACTTCGCAAACAATATCCAACAGCTCTTTAACTTCTATATATCTGTTTGAAAGAATATAACATTCCCCTTTTTTACCTTTTTCACAGGCGCTTATTATTCCCTCTGCCACGTCTCTAACATCTGCAAAGTCATATCCGCCGTTTACACAGGCCGCTAATCTTCTGTTTGCAACATCCACCATTAATTGAGTCATATGGCCATTAGTAAAATCGTTGGGGCCTATCATGCCTGAAGGGTGAACGATACAAGCATCTAAACCGTTATTTTCCACCATTTCCAAAACATATTTTGCAGCTTCCGCCTTTGTTTTGGCATATTGCCCCTCAACCTTATCAACATCAAAATCTTTTATTTCAGTTATAATTTCCCTATCGGGTTTTTCTTCAATTGCATGAACGCTGCTTACATAAACTAATTTGGCGTTTTTTTCCAGAACCTTTGCAACTATATTCTTTGTTCCGTTTACATTAACTTCATATACTATGGGATTATATTTTGATTTTATATATACAATTCCTGCACAGTGAATTACATATAGCTTTGCATTACTATCATCAATATTAAATATTTCATTAAGGGAATCCGGTTTTGTAACATCTCCTAAATAAATATCACAATTCAAGCCCTCAATGGGCCTTGTGTTTTCTTGTGGCAAAACTAAGGCTCGTATTTCATTATCCTTATTTTCCGCAAGTTTTCTTATAATATTATTCCCCAAAAAACCATTTGCCCCTGTTACAATATATACCCTTTTCATAAAACATTACTCCTTTAAAAAATTGAAATGCTGTTTGTAAAATTTTAAATTCTTTATACTATTATACCAAGTTTTTTATTTATTTTACAATTATCATTCGCTATATTTTTAATATACTCAAAATATTATGCTATTGATGATATGTATCATATAAAAAAATACCTCTGTAAACTTTAATACAAAGTGTTTTTTACAGTGGTATTTCATTAAGTAAAATGCAACAGTTTAAATAACTTCGTTTGGAACGAATAATTAAGGTTTTTTCTGTTTTTCTTTTAAATATACTTTATTTTATTTTTTTGAATAAGTTCCAGTAACTGTTGCTTCAGCCAATATATTTTCTTCACTCAACAATTTTTTCATTGCAGATAATTTAAAACCGGCTTCAAGGTCAAGCGATTCGGACAAAGCATATACGGTAAATACATAGCGATGTACTCCGGATGGTGGTGTAGGCCCGCCATATCCAACCGTTCTAAAATCATTTTTGCCTTGAATAATTTCTTCCGGCCAATCTATACTTGCATTTTCAGGAATTTCACAAATTGTATCCTCTACCGGTATGTTGGCAACTATCCAATGTATCCAATTACCTCCGTCCGGATCTATCATGGTTAAAGCAAGGGCAACAGTACCTTCCGGAATATTGCTTACCGTTAAAGGAGGTGAAAGGGATGGAATTTTTTTTATGAACTGTTCCCCCTTTGCCCCATAAGGCAAGTCCAGGGCTCCATCAATTATTCCGGTGCTTGTTACAGTCATTTCCGTTAGGGTTTCAGTTTCCGGCACAGTTGAAGATTCTGAAAAAACAGTTAATTGTGCCATAATAATAAATATTACAAGTAAAAATAGAATGATACGTTTCATTGAATAATTTCCTCCTTATTTAATATAAAGTAAAAGTATTGTGTAGCGTTTTTATTTAAATAAATCTAAATATATTATATTTAAAACAAGTCTTAATTGCAATATTATCTTTGCTTAAAAAAATTTTATCCGTATAATAAAGTCCATATATTATCACAATAAATAAAAGAAACTGTAGCAGAAATTATATTCTGCTACAGCCTTTTAAAGGAGTTTTCCGACAATTATTATTTAATTATTTTTGCTCAACTGCGGATTGACCTGCAATCTTACCAAATACCATGGTATCGGGTATGGCATTTCCGCCTAAGCGGTTTGCGCCATGGATGCCGCCGGTTACTTCACCTGCTGCATACAAGCCGGGGATAGGTTCGCCATTTTTATCCAATACACGTGCGAGAGTATCAATACGCAAGCCTCCCATTGTGTGATGGATAGTGGGAACCCTTATAGAAGCATAAAAAGGTGGCTTATCAAAGGGATCCTGCAATAGATTTTTACCAAAAGCATCTTTTTGCTCGCCGGCCACAGCCTTGTTGTATTCAGCTACGGCTTTTTCAAGGTTTTCAGCAGGAACGCCCATATTTTGAGCCAGTTCGGCTAAGGTTTCACCTTTTACAGCGGTACCGTTAGCAACTAATTCGCCAATGGTTTCATTAAAATCGTTTTTCACATCTTCATTATAATATTCATGGGAATCATGCAATATGAACATCTTCTGTTCAGGCTGATCCAATAAACCTTGGGTTAAAGTATCGCGCCTAGCATCCTCAGCTACAAAACGATCGCCGTTTATGTTTATAAACAATTGGTTTGCAGCATTTATTGAAATATTTCCTGCCATACCGCCGGTTTCAGGGTGACCTACGGGTAGAAGCTGAATCCATTCCATGCCGGTAAGGTCAGCGCCTACAGCCTGAGCCATTATGATACCATCACCTGTAGCACTAACTGCATTTGTGGAGTTTAATCCATCCAAATTGCCCCAGTGAACATCGTATTCTTTTACCAATTCAGCATTACGGGCAAATCCACCGGTAGCAATTATAACACCTTTGTTGGCCTTTGCAATTACTTCGTTATCACCCTGAACAGCTTTAACGCCTACAACGCGACCGTCCTCTACTATAAGCTCTTTGCCTTGTGTGTTCAACATTATTTCTGCATTATCACCAGCGGCAGCAATTTGCTCACGGAAGGCATCGATGGGACCGGTTACCAAGGGTTTAACAAACTGGTGAGTACGTGGCCACAGAGCACCGGTTACGGTTGCAACTTGATCCTGGAATTCAACGCCCATGCTTTCAAGCCAGGTGATAGATTCTTCAGCACCGCGGGTTAATGTAAGTACCAATTCCAAGTCGGCAACATAATCGCCACCACGCCAAGCCTGCAGGGCATGCAACTCGGGAGAGTCAAAAATGAAAGTATTACCTGCTGCCTGATATTCTTCAATTTGTTTTTTCAAAATAGCCATAGTTTCTTTGTGTAGTTCATTTTTAGGCTCTTCAGTAGCATATGACATAGCCTGTTCAATTAGCTCCGGACGCATTTCAATAGCCATCTGTCGTTTGTCATCCACTGCGTTGTACTGGCCACCGGCAATTATTGTTGAACCGCCAAGAACGGGCATTTTTTCAATTACCAGAACTGTGCCGCCATTTTGTATAACACTAACTGCTGCAGACAATCCGGCACCACCGCCACCCACTACTACTACATCGGCAGTTTTTTCAATAAGTTCGCCTTCGCCGGCTTCTTTTACTACTTCTACCTTAAGTTTTTCAACATCTGCGCCAGCTGCCTTTAAGGCTTCCTCCACAGCTGTTAGGATAGCATTGCTGGTAACCGTTGCCCCGGATACTGTATCTACCAGTAAGGACTGATATTTAATTATGTCCTGGGGAACTTGTTCCAAAGCCGCATCGGAAATGCCGGGGGTTTCGGTGTGATCGATGATTTTGATTTCCAGGATTTTGTTTTCATCCACCGTTACCTCCACTTTTAACATATCGTGGATGCCTTGTCCTTCACCCTGATAAGTACCGGGAGTAAAGAGATTTTCGGCTGTTACAGTTGTCATAAGCCCGCAAAGCAAAACTAATGACAACAATAGTGCAAGTAGTTTTCTCATAGATATTCCTCCTAAAATATATATTATAAGCGATTAACATTTATCGCATATATTTACTTTTTAACGCTTAAGTATAGGTGCGGATAGAATTTCCTCTTTTCTATCAAGCAAGTCATTTGTAGCAAGGGCTTTTTCGAGTACATCCACGCCAAGTCTGTCGATGGCTGCACCAAGGCGTTCCTTAGCATAAGCGTTTTCCTTAAACCACAACATCACTTTTTCGATTATATCAATAATCTCGGATTTTTTGAATGTACCGGATAGAAGTGTTCCCATGCGCTGCTTCTTACCCCATGTTCCACCTACATATATGCGGCAAACGGATTCAGCATCCTTGGGAACTGCGCCAAAAGGACACTTGCCAACACATACGCCGCAGTTCGTGCATTTGCTTTCATCTATAACTGCTTTACCGTCTACAAAAGATACTGCGTTTAATGGGCAAGATTCTGCCACACCGCACTTTTTGCAGCCACGGCACATATCAGGATTATAGGAGAACTGCTTGCAGCCTTCAATGCCTACATCGTTCAAGCTCGGCTTCATGCAGCTATTTGGGCATCCGCCAACAGCTATCTTAAACTTATGAGGGAGTTTCACATTCCCCATCCCAATGTAAAATTTATCATATATAGTTTTGGAAAGTGCCTGAGTATCAATATTTCCATAAATACAGGTAGTACCCTTGCAAGCAGTAACCGGGCGAACTTTATCCCCTGTACCGCCAAAGTGAAGACCTCTTTCCTTTACAAAGCTTTCCACTTCCGGAATTTTATCGAAGGGAATACCTAAGATTTCTGCGGCAAGACGGGAAGTGAAAATAACCTTCCCGTTGCCGTATTTATCTGCACATTCGGCAACAGTACGAAGCTCTTCAGGAGTGAACAAACCTGCAGCTGTAACAATTCTTCCGGAAAAACACTCCGTACCCCTGTTCAACAGAAAACCTCTACCCTTAACACTTGTAATTTGTTCTTTTGTAATGCTCATTTTCATACCTTCTTTTTTAAATTATTTATTATATAAGCAATGCTACATGCACCACTATTTTAACGTCAAAAAAGGAATGGTCCCCACCATATATACGAAATATATATTCGCGCACAAAGCCAATGCTATATTTATTCTTGTGAAAAACTCTGTATCAATTAAAGGCTTAATATTCAACCGTTAAAATGATTAAATCAAAATTTTCACATTTGAGAATAAATTTTGTAGCACGGGGCATAAAGCAAGCTTTTCTGCCTCTTTTCGGTCTTTCCATATTCTTTTCTATAATGAAATTATTGATATATGACAACCAATATAGTAAAATATGAATCGTATATAACAATTATATTTTACCAACTAATCAGCGTATGTCAATAAAAAATGAAAGGTTTTTAAAAAAATATGAACGTAAGAAGAAAGTATGTTAGAATAAAAGTACTATTTTTTTCTCTAGTGATTTTGCTGAATATGCTTACAGTATATGGTTTTAAAGTGAATGCCGCCACCAATGATACCGTCACTTTTATAGATGCTCTTGACAGAAAAATAAATATAGAAAAAAATCCAAAAAGAGTGGCTGCCTTAATTGGCAGCTTTGCAGATATATGGAGTTTATCCGGTGGCTCGATATGTGCCACTGTTGAAGATGCTTGGGAGGATTTTGGATTAGAACTTCCAGATGCTATTAACATAGGAGGAGCACACTCTCCAAATTTGGAGCTGCTTCTCTCCTCAAACCCTGATTTTGTTATAGCAAGTGCATCCACAAAATCCAATGTGGAAATGCTGCAAGTACTTAAAGCGGCAGGGATAGCTGTTGCATACTTTGATGTGGATAATTTTTATGATTACTTGGCAATGCTTGATATTTGCACCGATATTACCGGTAGAAAAGACCTTTATGAGAAAAACGGATTGGATATTCAAGGGCAGATTGAATCAATTAAGTCAGATTTTAAAAAAAGTAACCTACCAGAAAATGAGCGTACAGTATTGTTGCTGCGTGCCCATTCCGGAGCTGTAAAGGCTAAAGGCAGTCAAGGAACCATTCTTGGCGAGATGCTTGCGGACCTTGGCTGTATAAATATAGCGGATAGCGATACATCGCTACTTGAAACACTAAGCATTGAAAGCATAATTAAGCAAGAGCCTTACCATATTTTTGTAGTTACTATGGGTAATGATACTGAAAAAGCCATTAAAAATCTAAATCAAATGATGGATGAGAATCCTGCCTGGGGAACACTTGCGGCAGTTGCAGAAGGCAGGCTACATTTGATGGACCGTAAACTGTTTAATATAAAACCAAACGCAAGATGGGCGGAATCGTATGAAAAACTCAGCGAAATATTTTTCAAATAATAAAAGAATAATACGGCTGTATATTGTGGGAGTTCTTTTTATTGGAATATCGGCAATGCTAGGTATTACATTTGGAAGCACTTCCCTTTCTTTTGCTGAAATTACGGATGCTTTTGGAAAAGGTTTTAATTCATCCGCAGGAACACGCATTTTTGCTTATGTACGGTTGCCTAGAACACTGGCCTCCCTTGTTTGTGGTGCTGCGCTTTCCGTTTCAGGTACTGTAATACAGGGCGTTCTTGCTAATCGCCTTGCATCGCCAAGCATTATAGGTGTAAACGCAGGTGCAGGCCTTGCGGTAACCCTCTGTACCGCTTTTGGAATTATGGGAGGATGGCAGCTATCGCTATTTTCCTTTATTGGAGCCTTTACAACAGTTATGCTGGTAAGCCTTGGTTCAAAGCGATGGGGAGCTTCTCGTGGTACGGTAATTTTGATAGGTGTGGCAATGAATAGCCTATTGGGAGCTATTTCCGACACTATAACCACCTTTATACCTGAAGTAGGCTTAATGAGCAAGGATTTTAAAATAGGAGAGTTTTCTTCCGTTACATATCAGAAACTAATTCCTGCTACAATCATAATTTTGATTGTAATAGCTATACTATACACTCTGCACAATGAACTGGATATACTGACCTTGGGAGAAGAAAACGCAAAGGGTCTTGGACTTAATACATCTTTAATGAGGACATTATTTTTGCTGTTTGCAGCACTTCTTGCAGGTTGCGCCGTAAGCCTTGCAGGGCTTTTATCCTTTGTAGGCCTGTTAGTTCCTCATGCTGTTCGCCGTGTTGCAGGAAGTAAATCGTCAAACCTCATAGGTCTGTGCTCCTTATATGGCGCCGCTTTTGTTTGCCTTTGTGATACTTTGGCAAGAACTGCATTTTCGCCCTATGAGATTCCTGTTGGAATAATCATGGCTTATTTAGGTGCTCCCTTCTTTGTTTTCATTTTAATTAAGGGCAGAGGGGGTCATAGCCGTGCTTAAATTAAATAATGTAACAACGGGTTATTCAAACAATGCTGTATTAAAGGATGTTTCCGTTTCATTTGAAAAGGGAAAGTTAACAAGCCTTATAGGAAAAAACGGATGTGGAAAAACCACATTATTAAAAGCCATACTTAATATGGTGCCTTTAAATAACGGCGAAATACTAATCGACAACGCCCTGCTTAACAATATGACCCGAAAGGAAATTGCAAAAAAGATTGCATATCTTGCCCAAGGAAAAACCGTACCGGATATGACAGTGGCACAAATGGTGCTTCACGGCAGATTCCCCCACTTGAATTATCCAAGGCGCTATACAAAGCAGGATATAGAAATTGCTTTTTCAGCAATGGAACAGGTGGGCATTACCGATTTTGCTCACAAGGCCATAAACACATTATCCGGAGGTATGCGCCAGAATGCTTATATTGCTATGGCCCTTGCCCAAGATACCGACTATATTCTCCTTGACGAGCCAACAACGTTTCTTGATATAAGCAATCAACTTGAGCTTATGAAAATAATGCAAAGGCTTGCTGATAAGGGCAAAGGCATTGTTTCCGTAATGCATGATTTACCAATGGCGTTCACGTTTTCAGATCGTATTGTAATTTTGAACGATGGTAAAATAGTAAATGACGATGAACCAAAGAATGTTTGTGCTCAAAAAACAATAGAAGAAATTTTTAATTTATCCATAGAGCTTTCTTCTGATGGACGAACATATAATTACAGTTATTTTTCAGAATTATAATCAAGGAAATCACATACTATCAAAATTTACTTTAATAAAAAAAGTCTTAACTGCAATAATACATAGTTAAGGCTTTTTTAGTAATACTATTATTTTTTCCATGTGCTTCTTGATAATAGAATCAACACAGGATAAATTTCAAGACGTCCCATAATCATTGTGATGCTTAATAAAATTTTTGAAAAACCGGATAATGTAACATATTCTCCCCCAGGACCCAACAAGTCTAAGCTTGCCCCGATATTGCTCAATGATGAAATTACGGCATTAAATGCCTGGCTAAATGATCGAGTATCAAAACTTACCAATAGCAAAACAATAAAGAAAACACCCATATACGTTACTAAATAAAAATTGATCGACCTTAAAATTGATATATCCATTTGCTTATTATCGTATGTAATAGGTAATACCCTATGGGGTGATATCATTCGTCTTATTTCCTGTTTTATAGATTTGATAAAAATAGAAATTCTAACAACTTTTAAGCCTGATGTTGTAGAGCCGGACATTCCTCCCGCAAACATTAAAAACAATAAAACTATTTGACTTGCAACCGGCCAAGCCACAATATTAGTATTAGTATAAGCAGTTGTAGAGCTAACCGATGTTACATTAAAAAAAGCGTTTTTTAAGGCAGTCCAAAAATCTCGGTGAATAGGAAGAATATTAATTGTAATAAAGGCGGTAGCTACAAGAACAATACCCGCATACCACTTTAACTCTTCGCTTTTAAGCACTTGTTTAATTTTTCCGATAAAAACCAAATAGAAAAAATCAAAGCTCATTCCGAATATAAACATTGCTGCAGATAGAAGTATTTCTAAATAAGGGCTACGGTAAAACCTGATTGAAGCCGGATGAATGTTAAAGCCTCCGGTTGCGGCGGCTCCCATTGAAAGCAGAAGGGATTCAAAAAAAGGCACACCTCCCAAAAAGATTAAAATAGCCAAAATTAATGTCATTGCTAAATAAATAAAATATAAAATTAAAATGGATTTACTAACCCTGGATTCAACCTTACCGAATATAGGTCCCGGCAGTTCCGCCCGCATTATATATATTCCTTTGGCTCCAAAGTCGGGAATTACATATATAATAAACACCAGCATACCCATACCGCCTATAAGCAGGGTGAAGGAACGCCAAAAAAGAAGCGACTCGGGAAGAGCATGCATAGTTGAACTCAATACGCTTGCCCCCGTTGTTGTAAAACCTGAAACGGATTCAAAATACGCATCTATAAAGTTCGGAATCTCACCGCTGAGTACAAAAGGTATCGCTCCGAAAAACGGTAAAACAAACCAGGCTAAAGTAGCCAGAACCAATCCCTCATGAGCATAAAAGTCTTTATTGCCCGGCACTTGGCGACAAATAAAGCCCCCAATAAGCCAGCAAATAAGAACAGTAACACCAAAGGAAAGCAAAACCGGAAAACTGTTCCCGAAAATCAGGCCTACCAACATAGGAATGAGCAACAAAACACCCAATACTTGTATGAGTTTGCCAAGGATATAAAAAACATATGAACGATTTATCATTTTAATATTCCATCAAGCGCTCTTACACGCTTTTTTACATCAACAATAATAACACAGTCATTTTCCAACAGATAATCAGAACCTTTTGGGATAATTTTAGTTCCATCACGAATAATCAGGCCAATAAAAATACCATCATCCAAGGGCAGCTCCATTATTTTTTGATTACATACTTTATCGTCCTTTGACACAACAAATTCAAGCACTTCCGAATCTGTTGAAGTGCTTAAACGAGCGTATCCAAGTAAATGATATTTATTTTGCTGACTTAGTGAGCGAACTCTCCTTATAATAGCATCTGAAATTGATATGCGGGGCGAAATAATTGCATCCAAATTATCTACATGAAGCAGCTTGAGTAATGATGTTCTGTTTACTTTTGTAATGTTTTTTCTAACTCCCAGTGAATGGGAATAAAGGGAAAATATTAAGTTCTCTTCATCGGAATCGGTGAGCCCTATTGCAACATCATAATTTGCCAATCTATGTTCCTGTAGAAACTCCTGATCTGTTCCATCGCCAAAAATAACTTCACTGTCCGGAAAAGATGCTGCTAATTTTAAGGCACGCTCATTATTTAATTCAATAATCTTTGTTCTTATTCTTCTTTTATTTAATTCGGGAAGTAAATA
>JAAZPT010000130.1 GCA_012797085.1 Christensenellaceae bacterium
TAAAAATCATCGGCATTTATAACCACAAAGGAACTGTCAATCAAGTCTTTAGCACAAAGCACTGCATGAGCCGTACCCCATGGCTTAATTCTTCCTTCAGGTACTTCAAAGCCTTTAGGCAAAGCAAGAGTTTGATAGGCATATTGTAAATCGACTTTTCTACGAATGTTTTTGCCTATGCGCTCTTCAAATATTGTTTCATTTTCAGGTTTTATAATAAATACAACTTTTTCAATTCCTGCTTTTACTGCATCATATATAGAGTAATCTATAATTAATTGATTTTCAGCATCAATAGGGTCAATTTGTTTTAAGCCGCCATATCTGCTACCCATGCCTGCCGCCATAATTACTAAAATTGGTTTTTTCATAATACCTCCTATAATTAACCTTTTACGCCACCACCGGTAACACCGGAAATAATTTTTTCTGATAGGAAAATATAAAGTATAAATGTTGGTAAAAATACAATTATAACCGCTGCAAACATACCGGACCAGTCACCTGTATACCTCATAGATGAAATCATAGAATATAATCCGACAGCTACAGGTCTTACCTTATCTCCACTAGCAAAAATTAAAGACATAAAATATTCATTCCAAATATTGATAAAGTTAAATATTGTAACGGTTATAATACCGGGTTGAGCCAATGGAAGCATTATTTTCCAAAATGTACCGATTGGGGAGCAACCATCAATAGATGCTGCCTCCTCGTAGGAACGGGATAGATTTGAAAAGAATGATAATAAAAATATTGTAGTATAGGGTATGTTGATACCCACATACAAAAATATCATCAACAGCCTGATTGTTATATCTTGTTTTAATAGTTGCAATTGAGTAACTATACTAAACAAAGGCAAAATTATCATAATAATCGGTACGCCCATTGCTGCAACAAAACTGCTTTGTATTGGTTTATTTAAAAAGAACTTAAACCTTGATAAGGCATAAGCGGCAGGGGCTGCAATTAATACTAATAAACCGCTTGAAATCAAAGCATAAAATAAAGAGTTGGTAAAAAATGTGGATACGTTGGATGTAGTCCAAGCTTTAACATAGTTTTCAAAATGAGGGCCCGAAGGCAACGATATTGATTGGCCTTTAAATATTTCCTTAGTTGTAGAAAGGCTTGATAAAAATATCCAACCTAATATTACCATAGTAAACAAAACCCATAAGCTTAGTATTAAATAGGCAGGAGCCAAAGAAAGTTCTTTTCTTAAATTAAACTTTTCACGAATTTTTTTCTTCTTCATTGCCATCCTCCTAAAACTCCAAGTCGTCATCTTTTATAAGTACATTTGTAAGTACAAAAACAGCAACTACGCAAATTGCCAATAATACGCCAACAGAGGCGCCTAAGCCGGCATTTCGTTCCGTTACGGAGTTACCTGCACCAAAAACTTGTTGGTACATATAAACCATAGGCGTAATTGTTTGAGTGTTTGCTGTAACTGTGCTGAACAACTGTGACCAAACAAAGAAACCTACTGATGTAATACTCCACATTGTAATATTTGTTTTAAATACACCTTTTAAAAGAGGAACTGTAATATGTAAAAATTGCTGGGGCTTGTTAGCACCATCAATTGTACTTGCTTCATAAAATTCAATCGGTATTTTTTCTATACCGCTGGACCATATTAACATATGGTAGCCAACCATACCGTAACAATAAGCACATAACAATGCGTAAAACATATTATCAGGGCTTGTCCATTGTATTTTTGCAAGGTTTTCAAGACCTAAAAAATTAAAAAAGGATGTTAATAAACCATATTTGGTGTTATAAACGTATTGAAGCCACATTGTTGCAAGGGCAACAGCACTTACAATATTAGGCATATAAATTACGGCTTTAAAAAACTTTTTACCTCGTATTCCGGAGTTTATAAAAACGGCAAAAAGCAAGGATAAAGTCATAACCAAAACACCGCCAACTGCCCAAATACGGAACAAGTTCCACATGGAAGTTTTAAACAGAGGGGTACTAAACAACCTTTTAAAGTTTTCTATTCCGGTAAAAACCCAATCGCTTGTAGGA
>JAAZPT010000131.1 GCA_012797085.1 Christensenellaceae bacterium
AAATCTGCTGAAACCAGAGCATATTCTACTCCATTCAAAACCCCATTAAATGCTTCTTGGGTTCCCTCACCATGCAAATGACCATAGACTACTTTTTTAACATTATATGCTTCAAAAATTTTTGTAAACTCTGTTTCGATACCATTGCTAAGCACCGGTGGAAAATGCATCATTGCTATTCTCTCTTTTTTTGAATTCGCCATGAAATCCAATGACAATTTTAACCGTTGAAGTTCCCTTTCAAAAATCTTTTTATCAGCCTCTCCCGATGTTTGAGGAGAATTAGGAATCACCCAGCCTCTAGTACCACCAATAATATATTCATCGTTTTGATAAACATTGTTTTGAATAAAATGCATGTTATCAGCAGCTATGCTTTTTATTTTGCTTAGAGAGTTCCACCAATAATCATGGTTGCCTTTTATAAATAACTTTTTGCCTTTTAATTGGGATATTTCCTTTAAGTCATCAACAACGTCATCAAGGCGCAGAGCCCAACTAATATCACCCGGTATTAAAACAATATCTTTTTCTGAAACATTTAAAAACCAATTTTCTTTAATTTTTTCAAAATGGTTGTTCCAAACTTCACCAAATATGTCCATAGTTTTTGGTTTTTTACCACCAGGCAAGTGCAAATCTCCTATGGCATATATGTTCATAAAGCTGAATTACCATTCTTCTTCATCATCAAAGCTGGCATTTTCTTCGTTTTCTTTTTCAAATTCAAAAGAAACATCCTCATCATCCGCACCTTCAAGATCTTCATTTTCTTCTAAAACATCTTCATCTTCTTCTAAAATGTCATCATCAAGTTCATCTTCACTATATTCGTAGTTTGAATCTTCAAAGTCATTAGATTTAAGTGATTTTTTATAACATGATTTACAAACTCCCTTTGAATAAATAGGTTTTTCTAAATTACATGATGAGCAAAACAATACATCATCGTCATCAAGCTCAAGGTCATCATCCAACAATCCAGCCTCATTTTTGCAAACAGAACAATAGGTTTCGTTTTCAGGAATATAATTCAACTGACATTTTTCACACTTTACAAACTTCACAGTACAGCCTCCACACTATTTATTTTATAAGATTTAGTTTAAGCAATGGAATATTATCAGCAATTTCATTATTTTGCAATAGTAAACCTTCATTTGCAAGCCCTAAATATTCCGAATATATATCTACTGTGTTGTTAAGCAAGTCATCACTAATTTCTGTATCACTTATAACATAAGCTATATCAGCATATTCTTCTCCCTTTTTAGAATATGCAACTGTTAATACATTTTGAGAATTAATATTTTGTATGTTTGTAATATAAACTTGGGAATAAATCAATTTTCCTTTATATTTATCTATATTTTCAAGCAATCCTTTATAGGTTGGTTTTACTGACGCATCAATAATTATTTGATTTTTTTGTTCTAATGTTTGCTCACGTTTAAAATCAAACTTAAAACGTCTATTTTGTAAACCTTTTTTAGAAAATACCAGTACAATTGTATAGTCGCCTTCTTTAGAGGTATCAAAGGTTAATGAAAACTTTCCCTCAGAAGTAATCCTTTTATTAGCCAAGGGCTTATCATTCATTAAAATTTGTATTTGTGCCCCTGGTTCGCCTGCACCTCTAATTTTAAGTTCATCAGTAGTAACCACTGTTGGTACTTCAGCTGAAAAATCAACCGCTAAAAGAGTTTCTCTAAAAGTTACAGGAAAGGCCCACTCTATCAACTCTTCCCCATTATAGTTTGCTGTAACCGTTATTAAATATACTCCTTGTTGAGCAAAAATAATTGGAATTTCAAATTTATTTCGTTTGTCAGCAGTAACCTTAATAATATCAGGGTTTGTAGAACTAAGGCTCATAACGACGGCTGTAAACTCAACGCCCTCCGTAGCATTACCTGCAATTGATACTTTTCTACTTTTTGTTTCTTTAAGAGGACTATCTGTTAAACTTATTTTTGCTTTTGCCACGTTGGTTAATGGCTCTATTTTTGTAAATCGCCATGTTTTCCATATTTTATTTAAGGCAGTATTATCTTGTGTTGTTAGATTTCTACCAAAAACCTTCATATCTATTGATATTATAAAACCATTTTTTATAGTTTTACGCGAATGAGCCGAATAATCTCTTACTCCATCAGTTTCATGGTTGTATTTTAAAACTAAAAATCTACCTATATCTCCGCCCATGTTTTTCCAGTTTGAGCTTTTATAGCTAAAGCCTTGATCTTCATACAAGTTTTTGGGATAGAAAGACACACGCCATGCTCCTCGAGCATCAGAACTTTGCTCATCAACATCAAATATCATTTCAGAAGTTTCATCTTTAACAGCTGTAACTTCTAAACAGGCATCACCTTTTTCATTCCATGCTTGAAGAAGTACTCCCCTTACAGCGAAGTCATCAAGCACTGCCTCTTTAGTTTTTTCATTAGTCAATAACCATTGAGAAGCTGCATCAATAGTATTTTCCGTAATAACAGTATAATCATCTGGAATTGTAATTGCAGCATTTATTTTACCAAAAACATATTCTTGCGCCTGTGCGTTTGCTGCAAAACCAACAAGACATAAAATAACTGCTAATGATAAAAATAAAACCTTAAATTTTGAGCCCATGATAATACTCCTTTCAAAAATACTTTATAAAATATATTTACGAATATCTACCAACTCTTTAGCACTTTCCAAATGTTGTTTAACGTAATCCGCAGTAATATTAAGTTCTACCCTCGGCATATTATCGCCACCGGCATGGAATGATATATCTTCAAGCACTTCTTCAAATACGGCATGAAGCCTTCTTGCACCAATATCCTCACCCGACTCATTTTTTGCAAAAGCAATTTTTGCTATTTCATCAATTGCAGAATCCTCAAAATTAAGGAATACATTATCCA
>JAAZPT010000014.1 GCA_012797085.1 Christensenellaceae bacterium
ATTACTATTTTGAGCAAAATCAATAAAATCATTAGATTCTAATCTTTCGGGGGCAACATATATAATTTTATATTTTCCTTCTTTTGCAAGTTTTGTAGCTTTTTTTATTTGGGCATAAGTCAGGCTGCTATTTAAATAAGCAGCAGGAATATCAAGTTGTAATAAAGTGTTTACTTGGTCGCTCATTAAACTAATAAGGGGAGATATTACTAAAGTAATTCCTTCGTGCATCATAGCTGGAATTTGAAAACAAAGGGATTTTCCACCACCTGTTGGCATAATGCCTAAGGTATCTTGGCCATTTATTAAAGAATCTATTAAATCATCTTGACCTTCTCTAAAACTATTATATCCATATACTTGTTTTAGTAATTGTATTTTTCTGGGCATATTTCCTCCAAACAAATAATATAGATAAGTATAATAATATTATTCAATATTTGCAATTAATAATAAAATTTGTGTTTTATAGCCAACATTTATAGTGGAATTTGTAATATTTTATAAAAAAGCAAACAATAAGGGATTTAATTTTCCATAAAACACAATAAAAATGCTTTTTATGTATATTTTATATTGCATTTTTTTATTTATCTGTTATAATTATTCTAAAGAAACCTCATGTTTCAATTTTTAATAATTATGGAGGAAATGATAATGAAAAAAATAATTTCTATTATTCTTTGTGTTGCTTTAATTATGGCAATTGCTCCTGCAACACTTGCAGAAGGTACTTATGAAATTTCAATGGTTACAGACGTGGGTAATATTGATTACCAATCTTTTAACCAATACACATGGGAAGCTGCTAAGCAATATGCTGAAGAAAATGGTAAAACTTATGCATATTATAGGCCCAAGGAAGATTCTGATGATGCTCGTTTAGATGCTATAACATCGGCTGTTGATAAAGGTGCAAAAGTTGTTGTGTGCCCTGGCTTTTTATTTATTGCAACAATTGAAGCTGCACAAGAATTATATCCTGAAGTAAACTTTTTGTTTATTGACCATGATTTGGAGACTGCAACTGCAAATACACACTGTATTATATATAAAGAAGAGCAAGCTGGTTTCTTAGCAGGTTATGCCGCAGTTAAGGATGGCTATAAAAACCTTGGTTTTTTAGGTGGCGTAGCTGTTCCTGCAGTTATAAGGTATGGTGAAGGCTTTGTTCAGGGTGCTGAAGCAGCAGCAGTTGAACTTGGTGCAGAAGACATAAACATTAAATATTGGTACTCCAATTCATTTGTACCTTCTGATGAAATTAAAGCTAAAATGTCAGGGTGGATTACAGATGGAACAGAAGTAATATTTGCTTGTGGTGGTGGGATTGTTTTTTCAGCTCTCCAAGCAGCAAGGGAAGGCGGAGCTAAGATTATCGGTGTTGACGTTGACCAAGGTAACTTAGATGAACTTATTATTACATCAGCTATGAAAGAACTTTCCAACTCAGTATTGATTTCATTAAAGGCTCTTTATGACAACGGTGGTGTATGGCCGGAAGATATGGCTGGAAAAACATCTATTTTAGGTGCAGCAGAAAATTGCGTTGGTTTGCCGGTGGCAGAAGGTAGTTGGAGATTCAATTCATTTACTTTAGATGAATATAATGCTTTATTCGAAAAAGTAAAATCTGGTGAAATTGCTATAAGTGATGCAATTGATGCTCCTTCTACAGTTGTTAATGTAACAGTTGATTATCAAAAATAATTAATTAAAATTCAAAAACGCAGTACGTTGGTAGAGCGTGCTGCGTTTTTTGTAAGATTTCCCGAAAGGATTTAATTGCATGGCAGAATATGTTATAGAAATGTTGGGAATAACTAAAGAGTTTCCAGGTATAAAAGCAAATGATAACATTACTTTGCAACTTAAAAAAGGTGAGATCCATGCTTTGTTAGGTGAAAATGGTGCAGGCAAAAGCACTTTGATGAGTGTTTTGTTTGGTTTATATCAACCTGAAAAGGGAACTATAAAAAAGAATGGTGAAGTAGTAAAAATAAAAAATCCCAATGATGCAAATTCTCTTCAAATAGGCATGGTGCATCAACATTTTAAACTGGTAGAAGTATTTTCCGTTTTAGATAATATAATATTAGGTGCTGAAGAAACAAAGTTTGGTATTCTTAATAAACGTAATAGTCGAAAAAAAAT
>JAAZPT010000132.1 GCA_012797085.1 Christensenellaceae bacterium
AATGAAGTAGAAAATTTTGATTATCCAATTAATTTAATGTTTGCTTCTTCTATGCCGATTGTAAAAAGCAAAACAGAAAAAACAATTGAGGAAATTGTTGAGTATTTAGAAAAATAAATAACAAAAAACTCTCGGAATATGATACGAGAGTTTTTATTATTTTAGAATAAAATATATTTATAAATTATTTGTTAGGCTCAAAAACAGGAACAAGACCTGATGAGGTGTTTTCTAAAACTATATTAAATCTAACTTTATCTCCAACCCAAAGAGTTACAGAGTACTCTATAGGAATATCATTTTTGTCATATGAAATTCCTTTAATGGATAACATAGGGCTATCATAAGTTACTCCAAGGACTTTGCAATCAGAAGGAACCGGTCTAATTGCTTCTATGGAATCTTCAACTCTATTAACGGCAACATTATATCTTTTAAACAGTGTTTCAGATAATCTATTATTGTTCTCTAAGCCTTTTTTATCCAAATCAGGAAATCTTTCTGCAGGTAACCAGGATCTACCAACTGCAAAGGGTTTCTCATCAAGTAAGAAAAGCCTTTTTAAATATATAACGGGAGAAATTGTTTTAATACCTAAACCTTGAGCAACTTCTTTAGATGTGTTTTCAAATCTTGTTATTGTTAGAATTTCAGCCGTAACATTTAAGCCATAGGGAGATTTTATTGCTGAAACTAAAGAATAATCAAGCTTATGAATAAATGGTTGAGGATTGTCACAAATTTGTGCACCTTTACCGCGGGATTTTTTAATAAAACCGTCTTTTTCCAACTCTGCTAAAGCCTGACGTAATGTTATTCTACTTACCTCATACTCGGTGGATAAAGCTTTTTCAGAAGGTAGTTGTTTGGTTTTTAACCATTCGCCTTTTAATATTCTATCTTTCAAATCCATCTGGATTTGATAATATGCAGGCATAGGGGATTCTCTGTCAATTAAAGCCATAAGATACCTCATAATTTTTTTAGTTATAATAATATATTATAACTAGTATATGTTAAAAACCACTAAAAATCAAGAAATATGTTAATTGTATAATAAATTACTTATTAATTTTTTAAAAAACAACACTTTAAATCTTTAGAATTTTATTACTCTTTCTATTAACAATAAATTATAAACATATAAAAGAGCTTGGCAAAATTGCCCAAGCTCTTATTTGGTGGAGCATAGGGGAGTCGAACCCCTGGCCTCTTGAATGCCATTCAAGCACGCTACCAACTGCGCTAATGCCCCAAAAACATATAATAGTCTATCATATAACAAAATATTTGTAAAGATAATATTGTAAAAAAATAAAAAAGCACTTTGATTTTTCAAAGTGCTTATAAAAAATTATTTACTTTGTGTTGCTGCTGCAACTTCAGCTGCTAAATCGTTAACTCTCTTTTCAATACCTTCGCCACGTTCATAACGTACAAATTTAACGATGTCGATTTTATCATTAAGTTTTTTACTTAGGGCGGCCATTAATTTACCAACTGTAATGTCAGGATTCTTAACAAAGGGTTGTTCTAACAAGCAAATTTCAGCATAGAACTTTTTCAAGCGACCGTCAACCATTCTTTCAATAATGTTTGCAGGTTTATTTTCGTTAGCAGCTTGAACACGTAAAATTTCACGTTCGCGTTCAATTTCGTTTTCCGGAACTTCGCTTGTTTTAACGTAAAGTGGGTTGGAAGCTGCAACGTGCATTGCTATGTCATGGCAGAATGTTAGGTATTCTTCATCATTGCAAGATGTTTGGCATGCAAATTGAAGCAATACGCCAATTTTACCACCCATGTGAATGTATGTATCAAGGTTTCCGCTTTGATATTCAAATAGTGAAAAACGACGAATATCAATTTTTTCACCTATTGATACTGTAGCATCACTTAACATGTCTGAAACTGTTTTTGTATCGTCATTATAGAATTTTTGCTCCATCATGCATACGCCTGCATATCCCTCAGGAGCTTCTTCAGCACGGATGTATTCCGGTTTTGCAACAACAATGTGCTTAGCAATATTATCACAAAAATCTTTAAATTTATCTGTATTTGCAACGAAGTCGGTTTCACAGTTAACTTCTACTATAACACCAACTTTTGTAGCTTCATCAACGTATGCTGTAACCAAACCTTCAGCTGCAATTCTGCCGGACTTTTTAGCTGCTTGAGCCAAGCCTTTTTCACGAAGAAGTTCTATTGATTTTTCCACATCACCATTTGCTTCAATAAGTGCTTTTTTGCAATCTAACATGCCGGCACCTGTACGTGCACGTAGTTCTTTTACCATTTCTGTAGTAATGTTAGCCATGTTTTATCATCCTTTCAAAATATCATTATACTATTTTCAAAATAGAATGGTTGGCGAGAAATCACCAACCACAGCTAATTATTCTGCAGCTTCTACTTCTGTTGCTTTTTCGGCACGAGGTGCACGAGGTTTGCGTTCGGTATTGCTGCGTTGTGTACGGTTGTTGCGATTGCGTTGTTGACGTTCCGGTTTTTCTTCAACTACGTCCACGGTTTCCTCAATGTTTGCTTCCTCTGGAGCATCTTGTAAGCCTTGTCTACCCTCTAGAACAGCATCAGCCATTTTACTGCTAATAAGTTTAACGGCACGAATAGCATCGTCATTACCGGGTATAACATAGTCAATAAGGTCCGGATCGCAGTTTGTATCAACAATTGCAACTATCGGTATATTAAGTTTGCGCGCTTCTGTAACAGCAATATGCTCTTTGCGTGGGTCAACTACAAACATTGCACCTGGTAGATTTTTCATTTCGCGTATACCACCAAGGTTCGCTTCGAGTCTTGCACGCTCATTTTCAAGTTTGATAACTTCTTTTTTGGGTAACAATTCAAATTGACCTGTTTTTTCCATGTTATCAATTTCGTTTAGACGGTCAACACGTTTACGTATTGTAGTAAAGTTTGTTAACATGCCACCAAGCCAACGATGGTTAACATAAAACATGTTGCAACGTTTTGCTTCTTGTTCAATGCTCTCTTGAGCTTGCTTTTTTGTACCTACAAATAATACAGATTTACCTTCCATTGCGCAATCGCGAATAAAGTTATATGCTTCATCGGCTTTGCGAACGGTTTTTTGCAAGTCTATAATATAGATACCGTTACGTTCTGTAAAGATGTACTTTGCCATCTTTGGGTTCCAGCGGCGTGTTTGGTGACCAAAATGCACACCGGCTTCTAGTAATTGTTTCATTGAAATAGCTGCCATTTTTTCCTCCTTGTTTTTCCACCCTTTGTTGCTTTATTAAAACCGGACAATTGTATTTACAACCACAATCGGTTTACAACAAAGGTGCGTAATCTCCTAAATATTATCATAAAACAATTTTAATATCAAGCATTTTTTGTTAAAAGAAACAATTCATATTAGAATTATTTTAATAGTTTATTGATTTTCGTCATAGTTTGACAAATCAATGCTTAACATGGTAGAAACTCCTTTTTCTGCCATTGTAACACCATATAGTGAGTCGCAACGTTCCATTGTTCCCTTTCTATGGGTAACTACTATAAATTGAGTATTGTTGGAAAATTCTTTCAAGTAATCGGCAAAATAGTTTATATTGGCATCGTCCAAAGCCGCATCAATTTCATCAAAAACACAGAAGGGCGAAGGGCGTAGCATAAGCATTGCAAATATAAGGGCAATGGCAGTTAAAGCTCTTTCGCCACCGCTAAACAAACTTAATAGCTGCTTTTTTTTGCCGGGGGGTTGTACAATGATTTCTATACCGCAATCAAGGGGATTGTTTACATCGGTCAACTCAATATCACATTGACCACCACCAAATAGCCTTGTAAATGTTATGGAAAAATATTCTTTCAACTTTGTAAAGTTTTCAACAAACTGAATTTCCATGTTTTTAACCAACTTGCTTATTAATGAATTTATATCACCTATAGAGGCTAATAAATCATCACGCTGTGTTACAAGTTGTTCATTTCTTGATTTTAAATCATTATACTCCTCAACGGCATTAACATTTACAGTACCTAAATCGCGTATTTGTGACTGTATATCATTTTGTAGACTTACAGCTTTAGATATGTCAAAGTTGTTCTCAACTCGGTACTGTTCAGCATTAGCATAGCTTAGTTCAAACTTATTCCACAGGTTTTCAGATAATGATTTTTGCTCGTTTTGAACATTTTGAATTTGAAGTTCAAACCTATGTTGCTTATCAAGGGCTTTCATTTGAGCTTGGCGTATATTATTTTCTTCTTCTTGTTGCATTCTAAGATTTTTGTTTGTATTTTGTCTTTTACTTTCAAGAGATTTTTGATTTTTAAGGGCAAGCTCAGATCTGTCTTTTGCTTCTGATTGTTGAACTTTGTTTTTTTCAATATTTTCTTTTAAAGTTCTCAAGGAAGATTCAGCGTCCAATAATTGCTTGTTAATGGTTTCTTTTAACTTGTTGGATTTTTCCAAGTCACTAGTTGTTCTTAATTCATCCCTTAAAATTTGTTTGTAAATATGCTCAAAGTCAGAATGCTCCAACTTCTTTAATGTGAGTTCTTCCCTTAAATTATTGCAAATATCGTTTTTTGTATCATATTCTAAACTAATTTCTTCAATTTGCTTATTAAGATTTTCCGTATCTAAGGCAGTTTTATCCCTTTGCTCTTCTAAGCTTTTCAATTGAGCATCAATATCGGCTATATTTTGTTCCAGCTGTATAATTGCTTCTTCAGTTTCTTGATCTTGACTTAAATAATCATCAATATCATTTTTAATGGATATTAATTTTTCGGATATCCTTGCTATTACTATTTCCTGATCGTGCAATAATTGTTCGATTTCTTTCCTGTTATTTTCAATTTCAGCACGTTCTTCTTGATGCTGGGCATATTGTTTATTTAAATCATCCAACTCGATTTTTTTATTATTAATTTCTTCCTGTAGTTCAGCAATAATTCTTTCCCTGGCAAGCAAACTACCCGTATTTGCTTTTACAGAACCACCTGTCATTGAACCGCCACTATGAAGTACATCGCCTTGCAATGTAACCATTCTTAAAGTACAACCGGCACGCCTTATGTTTATAC
>JAAZPT010000133.1 GCA_012797085.1 Christensenellaceae bacterium
CCACAGGCGGTATGAGCGTAAAAAGAACTCACAGGCCAAAAGACGGCAGCCCCATAGGTGATTTCCTTATAGGCAAATTGCTTGATAAGTGTGAAGAATTCGGTATCCAAATAGTTTACAATGCAAATGCAACAGAACTTTTAGTTGATGATGCAAACAAAGTTGTAGGCGTAAAGTTTGAAAAAGACGGTAAAGAATTTCAGTTGAATGCAAAGGCTGTAATACTTGCAGCAGGCGGCTTCGGAGCCAACCTTGATATGGTAGCGGAGCTTAAACCCGAGCTTACAGGCTTTGTTACAACAAACGCCCCCGGCGTAACCGGCGATGTTATTAAAATGGCGGAAAGCATTGGCGCTGCAACTGTAGATATGGATCAAATTCAAATTCACCCCACAGTTGAGCAAGCAACATCATCCCTCATTACAGAGGCTGTACGTGGGGACGGTGGTATACTTGTAAATCAGGAAGGTAAACGTTTCACAAATGAAATGGGTACCCGTGACGTAGTATCCGCAGCAGAAATTGCACAAACAGGTGGCTATGCCTTTGTAATTTTTGATGAAGCATTGAAAGAAGGCAATAAATCCGCCGCTAAATATATTGACAAAGGCTTTGCAAAAATAGGCAATACTATAGAAGAGTTGGCTGAACAACTCAATATAGACCCCGCTACATTGGCAGAAACATTAAACACATACAACAAAAACCTGGAAGCAGGCTCCGATCCGGACTTTGGCCGTACAACAGGTACAGCTTTATTGGTAAAGGCTCCTTACTATGCTATACAAATAGCCCCCGGAATACACCATACAATGGGCGGCTTGGTAATCAATACGGATACTCAAGTTTTAAATAAAGATAATAGCGCAATTGAAGCCCTTTATGCCGCAGGTGAAATTACAGGCGGTATACACGGTGCAAACCGTATTGGCGGTAACGCCGTTGCCGACATAGTTGTATTCGGTAAACAAGCAGGTACAAAGGCTGCTGAATATGCCCTTGCCCATGGAGGTACAGGTGTAGATAACGCAGTAGCGGTTGAAACAGGCGATGTTGAAGTTGTAGGCGCTCCTACAGAACCCGGTAACTTAAAGGACGGTACATATACAGCAACTGCAAAGGCAAACAATGGCGACCTTACAGTAGAAGTAGTTGTTGAAAACGGAAACATTATAACAATTTCCTTCCCTGAAAACCCGGAAACCCCAACAATATTTGAAGCAGCTGAAGCTATAATTGTTCCGCAAATTATTGCTACCCAAAGCACAGAAGGTATAGATGTAGTGGCATCCGCTACAAATTCCAGCAATGCTATATTGGAAGCTGTTCAACAAATAATTAATGAAAATCAAAAGTAATATTTGTAAATAATAAAAAACACACCCCTGATAATCTCAGGGGTGTGTTTTTTAAATTTTTTCAAAAACCAAAATTTATAAGATTTCTTTATTTATATATTTGATTACAAAATTTCATTTTTTGTTATTCTGTTTAGTGGAATTTCCCGAACAGAATATTTCTCATCGGTTTTTCCAAGAGCAACAGCACAACAAGGAATGAAATTTTCAGGAAGATTTAATTCTGCAATTAAATCCGACTTCTTAGAAATAGCTGCCGTAGCACCCCAAATATAACAAGCACCTAAATCAAGTTCCGTTGCTGCCAAAACCATATTATGCGCAACTATAGCAGCGTTGGAAAAAGCTATATTTTCCATTGATTTATTGTTAGGGTCGGGCCTTTTGCTTGACACAAGTATAAGTGTAGGTGCTTTGTAAAGCGGGTGAATGTTAGGATTGTTGAACATTGCAGCAGCTGCAGCATCAATCTTGTATAGCAAATCGGGATTTTGAATTATCGTAATATGAATATTTTCATATCTACCCATTCCAATGGGTGCTGCATTAGCCGATTTTAGCATAACTTCCAGTTCCTCTGCCGTGATTTGCTCACCTGTGTAGGACCTTACAGATTTACGGCTAAAAAGTGTGTCGAGTGTGTTCATAATATTACCTCCAAGCTTATATTATTGAATATGGTTTGCTTTGAAAAATAGTCAAGTATATATATTTTAACTTATATATAGCGATATTAAAGTTTTCGCCAGGCAAAACATAGTTTTCTCTCATTCGCTGTTTAGTCGTTTTAATTAATACCTTTTTGACTTGTTTATAAAATTTATTAGTTTATATCCGTAAAGCTTGCTAAAACAGAAACTATCAGCTTAACACCTTCTTCAACGCCATCTTTATTATCCGGGCTTGTGGTGAATGTATATTCAATAGCGCCTTCTTCTGTAGGCTCTATATAAACCAAATCCAAATCCTCGTCAAGTATGCCGAATAAAGCGGTTTTTCCGTTTATAACAACGGGCTCAATATCGGTATAGCCCATAACGTTCATTATAAAGTATGCATCATTTAGGGTATAGTCATAATCATATGTGGAATAGTGGGTTGTATAAAATTGAGATTTATCTTCAGGATAGAATGTACATGTAAAGCCGCTTGAACGCATATCTTCACTTAGCTCACCTTGTATATAATTCTCAGGAATATAGTATTGTCTATTTATAATTTCATCTGCAAACCACACTCCTTTATAGGTTTCAAAGGGATCTATTTCTATATTTTCAGCAACACTTTCATCAAGTACAACTTCTTCAAAGCTTTCAAATATTTCCTTTACATATTCTTCCGCTTCGCTTTTTGTTATATTTTGCTCGTTTTTTAGTGTGATGCCTAATTCATCATAGTTTTCATCACCCAAGTGCATACCTACATAAAAGGAATTACCGTCTTTTTCAAAATATAGGGCTTCTCTGCCGTTTACCTCAAATTTTTCTATGTTTTCTGCAGATTCAACTTCCTTTAGAAAATCAGCATATTCATCAATGTCCGGTGTATTGCTTATTGTGTAATTTGCATATGTAAAAATTGTACCTCCGTCTTCGCTTTCATAGCGCAAAACATAGCCATAATCCCACTCTTCGTCGCTTAATTCCATTTTTTTCAAATAATCGGGAATAAGTACTTTTGAGTAGTTGGAGTAAATGTATACCTCCTGGCTGTTAAATGAAGTTGATGCATTTGTAATAGATATAACACCTAAACTCAATACTAAGGCCAAAACCAAGGCTATTAATTTTTTCATAAAACACCTCCATATATTATTAACACAATTATACAATATTTTTTAAAAAATAAAAACCTGCATTTTGCAGGTTTAAGCTCACACTGTGAGCAACACCAAAAGGTGCGATTTGAATAAATTCGTATTTGAACTTATAGTGTAATTCTTTAGGGTAATAAAGAACATATTTATAATAACAAAATATGTGTTAAATGTCAAACAATTATAGATAAATTACAAATAAAACATTGTTTAAAAGCCTAAATCTTCATTAACCAATATAACTTTAATTCTACCTTGAGGCTTGCACATGCGAGTTTGCACTAAATGAGAACATATGCAGTTGTCTGCTTTGCAATCGCCACATAGGCCTGTAACGGAGCAAGGTGTACCGAAAGGAGCATCCATGCCGGAGGCTATACGCTGCACATTCATCGGTGAAGCTACATTTTTTAGCCTGTCTATGGCAGAATCTATATTACTGCAAATTTTATTTATGCTTGCAACAACAATTACACTTTTAGGCCCAAAGCATATAGCTGCAACCCTGTTGCCTACACCGTCCATTGTAACTAATATTCCTTCTTCGGCAATGGCGTTGGCACTTAAAAGGAATGTATCCGCCAACAGACCTTTACGCATCATTTCCATGCGCTCTTGGGGTGATTTTGCACTATCCCTGTCAATAACATTGTAACCGTTTTCTTTAATATAGCTGATTAAACCAATATCCTCCATTGTCATGGAGCCGCCCCAGGAAATTGAATCCTCTTTTGGTATAAGGGAAATAGCCATTTTTAAGGCTTCCTCTTTATTTTCACAGTAATAAGCATCAAACTTACGGCTTTTTAAATTTTTTATAGTTCTTTCCGCCAACAACTTGTTCCTTAATTTTATAGATTTTTCAGTAATACCCATAATTTTCCCTCCAATTATTTTTATACATACTTCTATTATAAGCAATAAAAAGGGATATATCAATAAATAACTACATCGCTTAAATAAAAACATTTATATAATTAATTAATATTACAATATTAAATAAACATTTATATTTTTACATATAAAATATAAATAATTATAAATAGATATTTCAATAATAACCCAACAAAACAAAGTCCATACGCTGCTTTTTAACCTTTTTAAAAACATACGCCCAAATTAGATTAAATATAAATAAATATAGAATTATTTTAAAAAATATAAATAATTATTTAAAATAATTTAAATATAACTGCTATTAAACTAAGGATATAAGCCTTGTTTTTTGATTTTTAAAATAAATTTTAC
>JAAZPT010000134.1 GCA_012797085.1 Christensenellaceae bacterium
AAGTTTTTGAAATCACCTTTTTATAAAAACAATAATAATGAAAAAGAAGAACTATTACATGCTATAAGCAAATTGACACCTAAATTTAAGGATACAGTTTTACTTCATTATTATCAAGGATTAGGGATTAATGAAATTGCAAATATTTTAAATATATCTCCCGGAACTGTTTCAAGTAGATTATCTAGAGCTAGAGAAAAACTTGCTTTGTATTTAAGGAGTTCTAATGAAAATGAAGAATAATAATATTAATGATTTATTAAAAAACTTGCCTGAAACTATTGATGAATTAATTCCAAAAGCAAGTTCAAATTTAAAATCTAAAATAATTGAAAAAGCTTATTTTCAAAATTCAAAAAAGGAAAAATTTAAATTCAATTTTAAATTAATTCCATCATTAAGTTCATTTTTAGTGATTGCAACAATATTTGTTGTTATTATTGGTTTAAATAATAACAATAATTTAAGAATTGTTGAAAAAGAAAATACTGTTCCTTTACTTTTTGAAAGTCATACTTCTAGTGCCAATAAAGACCTTAAAACAAAAGCTTTAATGACAGATGAGGGTGCCGTTTTAGATAAAGCTGTTATAGTTGAGGACTACAATCTACCAGCATTTCAATCAATTTGGAACAGTGACATTACACCTTTTCCATTCATTAACTATGATGATAAAGTATTTAGGTTGATTGATATAGAGGAAAATTTTGAAGAGCTTTGTAATAATGAAGTTGCTATTATTGAAAAACAAGAAAATTACCCATCTTTTTTATCAATTCCTACAAGTAATTTCTTACAAATTGGTACGCCTGTTTTTACAAACAACAAATTTAAAGATACATTTGTAATTGCTAAAGCAGAGGGTAAAACAAAAGTTTTTCAACGTGTATCATTTGGTGGTATAGCTTTAATAAATAATGAAAGCTTTGATGATACGTTTTTAGTTCAAGATAGTGTTAAATCCTTAGATTTGTCCGGTATAGGAAAAATTGATGATGAATCTAAAGCCAAAGAATTAATTTCAATTTTAAATAAAAATGTTAAATATATAAATGCTAATGATGGCAATACTTTTAATAGCACTTTAATAGTTGAATTAAATAATGGTATAAAATTACAACTTTTAGTAAAAGACTACAAAATTGCAGCTTGTGGAACATATAGTTGTCCGGAATTTTTTGAAAAATTTTATGAATATATAAAAAAATAAGGTAAATACCTTATTTTTTATATGGTTTTTAAATATTCATCAATAGCATTAGCCGCTTTTTTCCCTGCTCCCATTGCTAATATTACTGTTGCTGCACCAGTTACAGTATCCCCACCGGCAAATACACCTTTTTTAGATGTAGCACCGGTATTTTCCTCTACAACTATGCCTCCCCATTTCATTGTTTCTATATCAGGGGTGGTTTTTTTTATTAAAGGATTTGGTGTATTGCCAACTGCAATAATAACGGTATCCGTTTCAATTTCAAATTCACTATTTAATATAATTTGAGGAGATCTCCGTCCAGAACTATCAGCCTCTCCTAATTCCATTCTAATACATCTAACACCAATAACCTCTCCATTTTCATTACCTAAAATAGAAACTGGATTGGTTAAAAACTCAAATTTTATACCTTCTTCTTTTGCATGATGAATTTCTTCAATTCTAGCTGGCATTTCCTTATCACTTCTTCTATAAACTATAGTAACAGCTTCTGCTCCAAGCCTAATTGCACACCTTGCAGCATCCATAGCAACATTGCCTCCGCCTACAACTATAGCTTTTTTACCAATGCTTATTGGAGTATGATTTTCGCTTGGATCATATGCTTTCATAAGATTAATTCTTGTTAGAAATTCATTCGCGCTATAAACACCTAATAAGTTTTCACCAGGAATGTTTAAAAACCTTGGCAAACCAGCACCACTACCAATAAACACAGCATCAAATCCATCTTCAAACAACTCATCAATATAGATTGTTTTTCCAACTACATTGTTTAGTTTCACTTCAACAGGAAGTTCCATTAAATTGTCTATTTCAATTTTTACTAAACTTTTGGGTAATCTGAACTCAGGTATTCCATAGCTCAATACCCCGCCTAATTTATGTAAAGCCTCAAAAATAGTTACTTCATGGCCTTTTTTTGCTAACTCGTCCGCACAAGTTAAACCTGCAGGACCACCACCAACAATAGCTACTTTTTTACCACTAAGTTTAATATTGTCTTTTTCTATTTCACTTAAATGATCCAACCCATAATCGGCCACAAATCGTTCTAATCTTCCTATGGCCACAGGTTCGCCTTTAATACCTTTAACGCATTTTGCTTCACATTGAGATTCTTGAGGACAAACTCTACCACAAATAGCAGGTAATGTATTTGTATTTCTTACAATTTTATATGCTTCTAAAAAATCCCCTTCTTTTATTTTTTTTATAAATTGAGGGATTTCAACATTTACAGGGCAACCATTTATACAGGGTTGATGTTTACATTCTAAGCATCTTAAAGCCTCATTAATAGCTTCTTCCTCTGTATAACCTAAAGCTACTTCATTAAAGTTTTTAATTCTTTCCTGAGGACTTTGTTCCACCATTCTTGTTTTAAATTCTTGTTTATTTATCATTTTTATTCTCCGTAATAGATTCAGCTTTTTTAATCATCAAGCATGATGCATCTCTTTCTTGCTTCTTAAACATCCTGCTTCTAATTATTGCGCTATCAAAATCCACTTGATGTCCATCAAAATCCGGTCCATCAACGCACGCAAATTTTGTTTCCCCTCCAACTGTAACCCTGCATCCCCCACACATTCCTGTACCGTCAATCATTATTGGATTTAAGCTAACAATAGTTTTGATGCCGTATGGTTTTGTAATCTCACATAC
>JAAZPT010000135.1 GCA_012797085.1 Christensenellaceae bacterium
AATATAAAAACATAATCTTCAGTATTTGCTCCTGCCGGAGTATTGGGGTAGAATATATTTTCCTCATTTAAAACAAGTGTTTTTAATATAGCTGTTCTTTCCTCATTGCTAAAGGCTGCGTTTAGAAAGTTATTATTTAACCAGGAACGCAAAAAACAGTGTTCCCAAGTAATATTTGTTGCCACCGGGTGATATTGTACAGAATCCAAACCATAGGCAGACATCAGCAAAGCCTTATTACCCTTAATATCAAGTATTTTCCATAATATAGGTTCAGGGTTGTTTAACCTTTGAGGATAGTTGCCAAAATATACTTTAGACCCTACGCTATAGTTTACAACTGCAGGGAGCTTTAAAATACGGGAGCTTCCACAATTTACACAATAATTGCCCGTATTACCTGATTGTTGGCATACATTGCAGGTCCAAGCTTCACCGCTTGGTTTTGCTGCGGCACAATTTGTACAATAATTGCCCGTATTACCCGTTTGTTGGCATACATCACAGGTCCAAGCCTCATCATTTGGTTTTGCTGCGGCACAATTGGGACAAAAATTACCGGTATTATTCTTATTTCCACAAACATTACAATCCCAGGAATTTGTGCTTTCCGCAAAGGATATTCCTATATTGATAATAAGTATCATTGAAATTATTAAGGCCACAATAGGTTTAAGTTTCACTTGAGTTTCCTCCTAAATTTATTGAGTTTTTTATTATTTTAATATTAGCATTTTTTATAATTTTGTCAATAAATTATAACAACGCAGTAGGGTAATTTTAAATAAAAGGGAAGGAATTTCGTAAATATTATAGTTTTTATATTATTATTTACTGCAAGCCGCAACAATGCTACAAACAAGTCCACAAAAAAAGTTCGGCATTGCCGAACTTTGTATACAATTTTATGCTTATCTCTTTTTCGCCTTAATATAAACTGCACTTACTACAACAAGGGACATACTTATTAACAATATATACAATGCCAAATTGCTTTCATCCCCTGTTTGTGGAGGAATGATTGTTGGAGGGGGTGTTGTGCTTGTTGCGGGAGGAGGCGTTGTGCTTGTTGCAGGAGGAGGTGTAGCGGTGGCAACAGCACCTTTTACTGTTATGGTAACATCCATATTTTTTAGTCTCGGTATAATATAATTATATGTAATATCGGTTCCGGGAATAACATTTGTAAAGGCTCTGTTAGTTGCATCCAAGCCGGCACCCTGTAAATTTTGTATTTTGTTAGGGTCTATGTTGGCATCTATATCGGCAAAGTTTACAGTATATGAATAGCTTAAGGGGCTTGTAATTGTTATTGTGCGGGTTTGGTTTGATGCATTAAAAGCATTTACATTTAAATTAGTGTTGTTTTCAAGGTTTAATGATGTTAAATGATTTTTAACACAACCTAATTCTTTTAAATTAGTGTTTTTAGCAACATCTAAAGTTCTTAAGTTATTTTCAGAGCACCACAAATTTCTCAACTCGGTATTCTTAGTAACGTCTAAGCGCTTAAGTTGTTAATATCACAATATAATTGTTCCAACTTGGTATTTTTAGTAACATCTAAAGTGCTTAAGTTGCAATTGCTGCAACCTAAAATTTCCAAATCAGTATTATTACCAAAATTTAAAGTATTTAAGTTTTCGTTATCACTACAATATAAACGTAGCAAATTAGTATTCTTAGTAATATCTAAAGTGCTTAATTGGTTGTCATGGCACCATAACATTAACAACTTAGTATTCTTAGTAACATCTAAAGTGCTTAAGTTGCAATTGCTGCAACCTAAAATTTCCAAATCAGTATTATTACCCAAATTTAAACCATTTAAGTTGTTCTTAAAGCAGTGCAAAACAGTCAACTTAGTATTCTTAGTAACATCTAAAGTGCTTAAGTTGTTATCGCCACAAATTAACTCAAGCAACTTAGTATTATTAGACAAATCTAAAGTATTTAAGTGGTTATCTAAGCACCCTAATAATTCTAAGTTGGCAAAATACTCAATTCCCTTAAGGCTGCTTATACCCTTGCTATAAACATAAATTTCAGTTACACCTTCCGCTTCCGCTTGTGATAATTCATCATCGTCAGATATTCTATCTTTAACATAAGCCCTAAAAATAGGGTCAGGGAAAGCTGTGTTAATATCCACAGGGTAGCTGATACTGCCGGCCAAGGCAGTTGAAAACATAAACAAAGCTATAATAAACAGTAGTGCTAAAAGCTTTTTCATATAAACCTCCAATCCAATATTAAAATAATATATATTCACAATAATTAAGTATAGACAGAGTAACATTTAACGGATTTTAAATCAACAAATTTAATTAAAATGTTATAATTATATTTAAATTGTAATAAAGGGCAAGGCCATGCCTTAGCCCTTGCTGTATTAAATTAAAAACACACCTATAAACATAAAAAAGGAGTACATTCTTGAAAAACAATATTATATGGCAACCTCAGCCAAAACAAGCCATTTTTCAATCCCGCAAGGAGTATGAGGTTCTTTATGGCGGCGCAGCGGGCGGGGGCAAAAGCGACGCCTTGATTACAGAGGCCCTAAGGCAGGTGCACAGGCCAAACTACAGGGCCCTTATATTGCGTAAAACAGTACCCCAATTAAGGGAAATTATAGATAGAAGCCAACAGATATATGGCCCGGCCTTCCCAAAGGCGGTTTATAAAAGCGTGGAGCATGTATGGATTTTTGAAAGCGGCGCAAAAATATATTTCGGCTCCATGAACCATATAAGTGACAGGTTTAAATATCAGGGCAGCCGCTTTGAATATATAGCCTTTGATGAGCTTACTCACTTTACTGCGGAGGAATATTTTTATATGTTCAGCCGTAATCGCCCGGGGGATAAGGATATGCAAATATACATAAGGGCAAGTGCAAACCCCGGGGGCATAGGTCATTCCTGGGTAAAGGCAAGGTTTATAGACCCCGCCCCTCCCCTTAGCCCCATTATAAGCAATGTGGATGTAATGCATGAGGGCAAAGTGCAAACATTGCAGCGCAGCAGGGTGTTTGTGCCCTCCACCGTGTTTGATAATGAGGCTCTTATGAAGAATGCACCTATGTATGTGGCCTCATTAGCCATGTTGCCCGAGGCGGAAAAACAGGCCCTCCTCTATGGGGATTGGAACAGTTTTCAAGGCCAGGTATTTAAGGAGTTCAGGGATAATAAAGCGGGCTATTCAAACGGCATAAACAGCCACGTTATAGATGAAATATCCTTCCCCGCCAACCTGCCTGTATACAGGGGCTTCGACTTCGGCTACACAAGGCCCTATGCAGTGGGGTGGTTTATAGTAGACGAAAACGGCACAATTTATATGGCAAACGAGCTGTATGGTGGAGATGGTGGGAAAAATATCGGCAATAAAAATAGTCCGGTGGAGATAGCTGCCCAAATCAGGGAAATCGAAAAAAGCTCTCCCATATTAAAAAATCGCCAAATAATAGGCGTGGCCGACCCCAGCATATTTGATGAAAGCCGGGGCGAGAGCATAGCCAGGATGATGGAATATTCCCCCAACTTTATATATTTTACCAAGGGGGATAATACAAGGCTTGCAGGCAAAATGCAGGTTCATAACCGCCTTAAGTTCAACAAGGAGGGCAGGGCGGGCCTGTACTTCTTTAAAAATTGCAAAAATATGATAAGAACATTGCCAAACTTGGTTTACAGCAACAGCAGGGTTGAGGATGTGGATACCGAGGGAGAGGATCACCTTTACGATGTTCTGCGCTATGTGCTTATGCAAAAACCCTTGGCAAACTTTATAAAAACAAGGGATACAAAACCCCTTTTGCCTTTGGAACTTATGTAAAAAGCATAGCCGGAGCTATGCTTTTATATGCCGTATATTTATTATTTTTTTCTCTTTTTTAATATTACTAAGCCTGCAACTAAGGCAACAACTGCTATGGCAACATATAACAATATTGGTGTATTATCTCCGGTTTGTGGCGCTGTAATGTGAGGCACCTTGGTAGGCGTTAAAGTTGCCGTGGGTTTAGGCGAAGGAGACGGAGACGGTGTAGGGCTAGGCGTGGGTGTAGGGCTTGGTGTAGGTGTAGCAGGCATTTGTTTAAAGCCCAAAAATATGTTATTGCCATTCATTTTTTCAATAGGTGTATTTACGGCTGCCGGCCTTGCGTTGCCAAAAATATAACCGGTAGTTTTTAACAGATCACCGCTGTTTGCCAGTTCCTCGGCAACTGCCTTTTTTATATGGAAGTTATTTATATCCCTTGATTCAAGCACCATATCCGTAATGAAGTTTCCGTTGTTTACATAGGGGTGCAGCATAAGTGCCTGTGTTGTAGCAGTGGTTGAGCCGTATCTGTTGCGTATATGGCAACGAATTATAAATTCGCTGTTACCGGCGGGCAAGTCAAAGTCAATTTTTGTTGTGGGGTTGCCCTGTACTGCGGCGTTTTCACCAAATGATGCCAACAGATTATAGTCTTTATCAAATATATATGATGGTGAATATGTCCAACTGGTAAAATATATTTCCTTTAATGATGTGGCTATTGTAATGCGCGGGTCAAATTGAACAACTAAATCCATATAGGTGTTGTTGTTATTTGTGGGAGGGCTCCATTGGGCGCTGTTTGTTAGTATGCCCCCGGGGTTGGAAAAAGTTATTATGGCAGGGCTTTTGTCATAATGGAAATTTACACTAAAATTTACAGGTACAATTTCCTGCGTAGGGTTATAGTAGGCATAGGCGGTTTTATCCAAAAAGTTATCATGCCAATTTATGGCGCTTTCTATTGTGCTTTGGGGCATTGCTTGCTGGGGTGTAAAGTTTTTATCTATCATTACCTTATTTGTTTGGCCTGTTGTACTTTGAAAATCTGCAAAGGTAAAAGTTACTAAATAAAGCGTCATATCCCTCGGGTTTCCGTCGGGGAACAGGTGGCTTACCTTTTCCGAAGGATACCAAAACTTGGCATTGGGGTCGTCTCTAAAATTGCTTTTATCGCTCCAACCTAAATTATAATACTTGAAAAGCCATGCACCACCATCATAGGGGTAGCCTTGCAGGCCTATTTGTTCGTCTGGGTTGTTATAAACAACCTGTTTGGTTTGGCCGTTATAATTCAATGTTAACGTTATCGGGTAAGCTGTAGCTCCGGCAAAAGCTGTTATGTTAAGGCTTAATATTAGCAAAAAAATAAGCCCCACGGCAATAAATTCTTTAAAAGATCTTCTCATAAGTCACTCCCTAAAAATTCTAACAAAAAAAGTATAATATATTATCTTAAACAAGTCAATAAAAAATTACGGCATTGTGGCTGTTTAAGCTACTTTACTTAAAATATTTGAATTAAAAATAAAGCTTTTCAATTATAAGTTTTCAACAAAAACAAATCATTTTAACGGCATTAAATATTTTATCGAACAGGGCTTAAAAAGGCTTTGCAGCTAAGTAAAACACGATAATAAAATGCTCAAAAATCGCCTTTAAAAAAATCCCCTTTGATATACTGAAAATGTGGGAGGGATTAAGTTTCACAAAAACAAGTAAGCAATTTTTTTACATTAAATTTACAATCTGCCTAAACAGCCCTTTTTAGTGCTGTTAAATATTTTATCGAACAGGGCTCAAACAGGCTTTACAGCTAAGCAAAACACGATAATAAAATGCTCAAAAATCGCCTTTAAAAAAATCCCCTTTGATATACTGAAAATGTGGAAAGGAATAGAGCACCACAAAAACACACCACTACATCAAAAATAGGCAGCCAATCTCCACAAAAACCAAAAATCAACCACAAAATAGGAGGATATTAATGGAAAACGGAACACAAACACCACTTCAACAGCAAAATGATGAAAATTTAACCACCGATGAGCAAACCAACTCCACTTTTACGGAATTCAGCCAGGAGGATCTGCTGCAAAACTTAAGCGTGGAACTTCAACAAACACAGGAGGCTTACCCCGACTTCAATATGGAGAGGGAGCTTCAAAACCCGCAGTTTTTAGACTTGCTTTATAAGGGCTTGGATATTAAAAGCAGCTATGAGCTTATAAACGCCGATGCCCTGAGGGATGAGGCCATAGCAAAGGCTCTTAAGGAGGCAAAAGTGCTTTGGATGAACGAGCTTAAGGCCGCAAACGAAAGGCCTGTGGAGTCTGCAAGCCAGCCCGGGGGCATGGCAAGCACCAAAAACCCCGCCCTTATGAGCCGCAGCGAGCGGGAGGAAATAGCTAAAAGAGCCGCCCGTGGCGAAATAATCACATTTAATTAAAGGAGAAATTTATGTTAAATACCACACAAACCCTGTCCGCAGAGATGCAGACCTATTACGAAAAAACCCTTATAGATAATGCCGAACCCAAGCTTGTATACGACAGCTTCGGTGATAAATACCCCATTCCCAAAAATGGCGGTAAAACAATACAGTTCAGGCGCTTTGCACCCTTGGCAAAGGCAACAAAGCCCATTACCGAGGGGGTTACACCCCAAGGCAACAGCCTGCAGGTTACTCCCGTAAGCGTAAGCATAAACCAATATGGCGATTTTGTTCAGGTAAGCGATATTTTAAAGCTCAGCTCCGTGGATAATACTATCGTTCAACTTACCAAAATATTGGGGTCGCAGGCCGGCAGAACCCTTGACACAATCACCCGCGACGTGCTGTGCGCCGGCACAAATGTAATATATGCCAACAACAAAAACGGCGAAACACAGCTTAGGGAAGAGCTTGACGAAACAAGCAAACTGGAGCCGGATTTGTTTTACAGGGCTGCAGCACAGCTTTCCGCCATGAATGCCGAGCCCATAGGTGACAGCTATGTGGCCATAATACACCCTTATACCGCCTATGACCTTATGCGCAGCGAGGAGTGGATAGACTCCCATAAATACGCCAGGCCGGAAAACCTTTTCAACGGTGAAATAGGTAAAATAGGCAATGTTCGCTTTGTAAAATCCACAGAGGCCAAGGTGTATAAATCCCCGAATTTAGCAGGCACACGTACACTTACTGTAAAGAGCGTAAACGGCACATCCGTAACGGTAAACGAAAGCCTTACAGCCGATGAGGCGAGCGCCCTTGCAGGCAGGATTATAAACATAGGTGAGGGTCTTGCCACCGTTACAAACGCAACGAGCGCCGGCGTACTCACCCTTGATACAGCCCTTACGGCAAATGCGGGGGATATTGTTTATCCGGCGGAAAGCGGCAAAAAGGGCCTTGCCTGCTTTGCTACAGTGGTGCTTGGCGCCCATGCCTATGCCACTACGGAAATTGAAGGGGGCGGCCTTGAGCATATAGTTAAGCAGAACGGCTATGGCGAGGATCCCTTAAACCAGCGTGCAAGCTGTGGCTGGAAGGCTACAAAGGCGATCAAGCGCCTTGTGGAAGAATATATTGTGCGCATAGAAAGCACAAGCGGCTACTCAAATAATGTGGAGGCAAACTGATGAAAACGGTAAAAATTAAGCTTTTTAAAGATGATGAAAAGTACAGCGGTGACGTATTCGCCTGCTTAAACGGCAAAAGCTATTTAATACAAAGGGGCGTTGAGGTGGAAGTGCCCTACCCCTTGGCGGCGATAATTGAAAGATCCGCCCAAGCCGATATACAAACCTATAAAAACCTGAATAATTTAATGCAGAAGTACAAAAGGGGCATATAATATGCCCGAATATGAAAATATTAGCCTTGCAAAGCTTAAGGAAGATATTGCCAATGTGGAAATGGAGCTGTATCAGCTTAAACGCCAGTTTAAAGACAGCATATACAATATAGACTACGGCAATTTCAGCGATGCCTTTATGGAGGATAACAAGCATATAAAAACGGGCTTAAATAAGGCAACGGCGGATATTGAAAGCATTAAAGGCGCCAAAATAGGCAGTGAGCGTATAAAGGAAGGGGCCATAAACTCAAGCCATATAGGTCCTAATGCCATAAAGCTGGACAATCTGGAGGTTCAGGCGGGTAAACGCCTGGACCTTTGGGAAAACGAGGCCATTATAGATAAGCTTGATAATCAAAATGCCCGAAGCCTAATAAACAGCAGTATAAGCACAAATTTTTATGAAATACAACAGGCCTTGGAGGCAATGCAATGGGATATAGACAGCCTTGAAGCCCTGCACGGTCAACATGGGGAAGCGCTTTATATTCGTATACAAAACGGAGCATTAGTGATAGGCGATGTTCAAAGCCCCTTAAAAGCGGTATTTGAGCCCGATAAAATAAGCTTCATCAATAACAGCAATGAGCTTGCTTATATAACAAAAAAGGGCCTGAGTATAGTTCAATGCCATACAAACAATATAAACATGGGCGATTTTCAATTTTTTGTAGACGATAATGGCCTAAGCCTTGTAAAACATAACAGCATATAAACATATATTATATATAGAAGGAAGTAAAAGAAGAAAAATATGAAATCCGATTTAAGAATATTAAGTTTTGGCGGCAGTTTGGGCGACCAAATAATTATAGAGATTGTACCCCACAGGGAAAACCTGCGCCATAATGTGGTTTATGCCATAAAAAACTCCCTTCACCATGAGGATTTGGCAATGGGCAAAACAAGCCATATGTTTACTATACCCCTAAGGTGGGCAAACAGCATAAGGGACAGTGTAAAGGGCATGCTTACAATAGTATTGAGCAGTTACGACAACGACAGCGGGGAGTATATAGGCAGCAGCGAAATAACATTGCCTATTAATGTCCCTATTGATGTAAAGCCCTTTATAGATGCTGTTGAAATTACGCCAATAAACAGCGGCAGTGCGGAGGGCTATATGCATTTTATACAGGGTATAAGCAAGCTCCGTGCAAAAATAAGCGCAAGGGGCAACATGGGCTCCACAGTAAGCAACATAAGCGTAATTGTAGACGGTATAACTTATAAGGGGCAGGAGATTATAAGCCAATACCTTTTAAGCTCAGGTGAAAGCATTATTACGGTTAAGGTTACGGACAGCAGGGGCAGGGTTGAAAGCCTCAGCCAAAGCATAAATATAATAAACTATGCCATGCCGAGCATCAAAGAATTGCTTATAAAGCGCTGTGATGATGACGGTACGGATAATAACGCCGGCCAATACATAAAAATTACAGCCCATTACAGCATGAGCCATATTGTAGGCTGTGGCGACATAAGCCTAAAGCTCTCCTATAAGGAATACGGCGCAAGCGAATACCTGTCCCTTGGGGATTATACACCCGATACAATATACGGCAGCTTTGATCCGAATAAGAGCTATTATATAAAATTCCTTCTTGATGACGGCATAAACGCTACTGAGCACGAGGCCATAGTTTCGTCAAGCAATTTAAGCCTTAACATAAGCAAAACGGGCAATGGCGTAGGCATAGGCTGCCTTGCCCAAAGGGAAAACGCCGTCGAGATAGCTCCCAATTGGGAACTGTACATGAAGGGCAAAAGTTTTTTAGACTGCATATATCCCTTAGGTGCAATATACATAAGCCGAAACGGCACAAGCCCCCAAAGCCTTTTTGGAGGCACATGGCAGGCTATAGAGGCAAGGTTTTTGTTGGCATCAAACGGCAACTATCCCGCAGGCAGTACAGGGGGCAGCTTCAGCCATGCTTTAAAAATAAACGAAATGCCTCGCCACAGGCATGTGGGCAACAGTTTATACGAGGGCTCCAGCTCAAGCTATGGTCAACATACGGGGCAATTTGTAAGCAAGGTATGGAAAACCGCCTACGGTGTGCAGGATATAAGTTCCTATACAGGCGACGGAGATGCTCATAATATAACTCCGCCCTATTACAGCGTATATATGTGGGAAAGGATAGCATGATATGACGGCAGCACAGATGTTAAAAATAATAGAGGGCTCAAAGCCCAAGTACAACGACAGGTACAAATACGCCCTTGAAAATGCCCTTAAGCTGCTTTTAAACAGGAAAGCCTTCAGCTATAACAAGGATGATGATGCCCAATATAAAAACTACAGGGCAAAGGCCATAAGGGAGGGTAAAATTGCCATGGAGGATACCCTTGGACAGGCGGCAAGCCTCAGCGGCGGCTTAAGCAACAGCTATGCCGTAAGCGCGGCACAGCAGCAGTATAACAACAACCTCAATCAGCTGCAAAACATAATCCCTCAACTGTATGCCAAGGCATTGGAAAGGTATAAGTTGGAGGGGGAAAAATTGCAGGGCAATGTAAACAACTATCTAACATTGCAAAACAATGATATAAAAGCCTTTGAAAAGCAGCTTTCAGCCTGGCAAAAGGACAGGAGCTATTATCTGAGCAAGGCCAAGCAGGAGGCGGCGGAGGCAGAAAAAAGGGCAAAGTATTCAAGGGGCGGAGGTACAACAAAGCAAAAGAGGAAGGCTCGCTTCAGGGATAAACTGTTCAGCCTTTTGGAAAGGCAAAGGCTTAAACGATGAATATAAACAAGCTTATAGAAAAAATAAACAATATACACCCCAACAGCTTCAGCAACAACGATAAAACGGCCTGGGCCCATGAACTTGATATGGAGCTTTACCAAAAGGCAATGCAATTCTACGGATTTAAAGAGCCCGTGGAGTATAGCGAGGGCGTACCCCTGTACTTGGGCAAAGGCGGTGCAAAGCTGTATGAATTATATATATTAAGCCAAATGGATTATTTTAATGATGATATAGCAGTTTACAACAACAGGATACTTTTATTCAACGATGCCTTGCTTAATTTTTTAAATTGGCTTACAGCCAACAATAAATACACCGGTAAGGAATAAATATGCTTAACACAATAATAAAGCACTTTGAAAGCGCTGTCGGCTGGCCCTATAAAAGCCCCGGCACAAATGATGAAAGGGGCATAGACTGCTCCGGTTTGTTCGTTTACGCTCTCAGTAAAATAAACAAAAAAATATATCACGGCTCAAACAGAATAGCCAGGAAATATTGCAACAGCCTTGAGCCCATAAACAACAATGTGCAGTTGGGCGATGTTCTGTTTAAAAGCAGGCCGTCAGGCAGTAAACTATCCCCTCAATATAAAAAGGGCGGCAAATATTATAACGAGCAATTGCCTTGGGATTTCTACCATATAGGCCTTGTTACAAGGCTTAAACCCCTGCGCATAGTACATGCCACACCCCCTGCCGTAAAGGCCGACAACAGCCTTAAGGGTTGGAGCCACAGAGCAAGGCTTAATTTAGATAGCGGAGTATGCCCCACATGTGGCAAAGAGTGGTAACCATACACAAAAAACACATTGTAAAGATGTTGTTAATATTTTACATTAATATACATTTGCATTGACATAAATATATCAATATGTTAAAATTTCTACTATATTAAAAGGCTTTGAAGGGGGTATTGTATGGTAAAACGATTTTTTTTACTGATTATGGTGATAGTTTTATGCATGCCCCTTTTTGCCCTTGGTGAAGCTGACAATATAAGACCCACAGCAGCGCCGGAAATCACATCAGCCCCTGAGATAACTGAAGTGCCCGAATTAACGGAAGTTCCTGAGCTTACGGAAGAGCGTGAACTAACTGAAACCCCCTCAACAGAGGAAAACGGTGAAGTGCCGGATATAGTTATTGATGAGGAAACATTCCCCGATGCGGTATTTAGGGAATATGTTAAAACCTTTGATACAAACAAAAACGGCCTTATAAGTCAAAGTGAAAACATGGCCGTAACCCGTATACTGGTTAGCGATAAGGGCATAGAAAGCCTTAAGGGTGTTGAAAACTTTATCAACTTACATCTGTTAAGCTGCGACGGCAACAGCATAAAAGAGCTTGACCTAAGCAATATACCCGTACTTTATGAGCTGTGGTGCAACAACAACGGCATGGAAATACTTAATCTAAGCAATTGCGCAAAACTTGAAAAGCTGCGCTGCTCTGATAACAAACTTACGGAGCTTGACCTTGGCGATTGCGAAAACATAGTGGAAATATCCTGTGTAAACAATAGGATAGAAAAATTAAATTTAAGCAATTCCAAAGAATTAAGGGCAGCATGGTGCTATAAAAACAGACTGCTTGAATTGGACTTGAGCAATTGCGACAAGCTGGAAATATTATCCTGCTACAACAACAGGCTTACAAAACTGCATTTGCCTGAATCAAGCCAATTAACTGATCTATGGTGCTATCAAAACAGGCTTACCGAGCTAAATTTAAGCAAGAGCCTGAACATAGAAAAACTGGATTGCAGCAATAACCATATATCAAGCCTGGACATCAGTGCATGCAGAGCATTGAGCCGCCTTAACGTAAGCCACAACAACCTGAGCATGCTGGATATAAGCAAATCCACATTCAACCTGGAGGAGAGCATATTTTCACCGCAAAATATAAACGTTAGCCTAAATGCGGACGATACGGGAAAGTACTCCTTTAAACTATCCGACTTGAATCCCGTCCCTGAAACAGACAATGTATTAATAAACGATGAGCTTTTTGAAGGAGAAGTTACAAACTTTGATAATCCCTTCAATTATATTTATAAAATGACCGACCTTGAAGGCAACATTGCCGACATGAAAGTAAATGTCAACTTTAAGCTAATGCCCAAAGTAGTAACAAAAACGGAAGAAACCCACGCAGAAAAAACAAACCTTGTAAAAATAATGTTAATAATCGTTGGCCTTATACTGCTTATAGCCTTAGTATACTTTGCAAGGCTCAAGCTAAAGCAGAGGGAAGAATAGTGAAAAAGGTAAGCAAGGCCGCTTACCTTTTTTATATATTATAAATTGCTTGGAGTGAACTTGATGGACGCAAGAACAAGATGTTTGCAAATTTTGGATATTTTACAGCAAAAACATAAAGTTAAAGTAAAGGATTTAGCTGCTTTGTTTGGTACCTCTGAAATGACAATAAGGCGAGATTTAAATATTTTAACCCAGCAATACAATATAATAAGAACACATGGCGGAGCAAAACTTATTCAGGATTCTGTGGTAAAGACCATATCCTTTGATGAATCGAAAATAGAGAACAAGGAAGCAAAAAGGCTAATAGCAAAAAAGGCCGCAACACTTATAGAGCACAGACAAAAAATATATATAGACTCCGGCTCCACAACAAGAAACATGGTTCATTTTTTTAATAAATACATGAAAAATATTATTGTTACAAACAGCATAACCATATCTGAAATTGCTGTACAATTTGAAAATATTTCTGTTGTGCTATTGGGAGGGGAAGTTTTACCTATTGCAAAATGCACTTTTGGCCCAACTACAGAAGAACAAGTATTAAATCATCAATTTGACGCTGCGTTTTTAGGCACTGCGGCAATAGGTTCCGACGGGTTTTTATATGATGGTTATTCATTAGAGGGAAGGTTAAAAGTTTCCGTTTTAGATTTAGCAAAAAAAGTGTATTTACTAGTGGATTCATCAAAGTTTAATGAGTTTGATATACATAAATTTGGCTCATTAAATAAAATCGATACTGTTATCACGGATTCGGGTTTAAAAAATGAGGCAAAACAGCTGTTAAATCAATATAATGTGGAAATAATATATGCTTAAATATTAAAATAAATGTTCGATTTTAATAAAATGAAAAATTAAAAAACTTATTAATTTTAATAAAACAATTGGAAACAAAAGGGTTTGAGGGATTTTCTTTAAAAAAAACCAATAAGATTGTTAAAAGCATATGTTCATTCGAACATATGCTGTGCGATTTGTATTGACAGGCAAAATTTTACTTGATAAAATACAAGTAACTATAGGGGGAATCCCTAGGCTGGCCAATAAAAATTTAATAAGGAGGAAGATTTATGAAAAAAGTAATTTCTATAATTTTAGCAACAATTTTAATTTTATCAGTCGCAGTATTTGGTGTTGCGGAGGAAGCGCCAAAGTATAAAATCGGTTTTTCACCGTATACCTTAACAAATGAATATTTTACAGCTGTTCTTAACGGCGTAAAAGCTGCTTGTGAGGAATCAGGCCATGAAATGGTATTTTTTGATCCACAAAACGATCCAACCAAGCAAGCCACACAAATTGATGATATGATAGCAGACGGAATAAACGCTTTGGTTTATATTCCATATGACTCTGCAGGCTGCAGAAACGTATTACAAACCTGCAGGGATAAAGGTGTTAAAGTAATCAACATAGATAATGTTATTACAGAAGACGATTATGATCTTGTTGATGCAATTATAGCATCTGATAACACCCAATTAGGCTATCTTTCCGGGCAATGGGTTGCAGAAAACTATCCGGATGGAGCAAATATTCTAATTGTTCATCTTCAAACAGCAGAATCCTGCCACATAAATGTTAAAGGCTTCTGGGATGGAATAAAAGAAAACGTATCAAACCCGGATGCATTTAAAGAAGTTGCTGTTGTTGAGGGCGGCGGAGCAACAGATGTAGCATTTAATGTTGTTACAGACGCATTACAAGCAAACGAAGATATTAATGTTATATATGCAATAAATGATACATCTGCGTTAGGAGCAGTTCAAGCAGTTAAAGAAGCCGGAAAAATAGATGCTATTTCTATTTTAGGTAAAGACGGTGCTCCTATTGGTAAACATGCTATTAAAGAAGGCAGCATGGTACAATCATCAGCTCAAAGACCTACCTATATGGGCTATTTAGGCGTTATTACAGCAGTTGATTTATTGAACGGCAAAGAAATTGAATTTAATACAAGTATTCCATCATATAGCATTACAAAAGATAACATTGACGATTTTGATTTAGATGCATGGGATGCTCTACCCTAAGTGTTAATTATCTAGATTTTTGTAAAAATTGGCTGGCAAAATCTTAGTGAAATAACAAGGTCGGCTCCATAGAGCCGACCCATTTTTATTAGAGGATGATTTATGAATAAAATGCTTTTAAAAATGGAAAACATTAATAAATCTTTTGGAAGCAATAAAGTGTTGCAAGGTATTAATTTAACCCTGGAAAATGGAGAAGTTTTAGCTTTATTAGGTGAGAACGGAGCAGGAAAATCCACATTAATAAAGATTCTGGGGGGAATATATAAGGCGGATTCGGGAAGCATATATATCCATGGTGAAAAAAAGGATATTACTGCCGTTGCAATTGCAGCAGAAAACGGAATAAGAATTATACATCAAGAAATTGTTTTGCTTCCCAACAGAACGGTTGCAGCAAATATATTTTTGGGGCGGGAATTTAAAAATAAATTCGGATTTATAGATTATAATCGCATGTATAAAGAAGCCGATAAGTTGCTTAAAGAGTATAATTTATCAATGGATCCGGATACTATGGTAGGGGATTTATCCATAGGTCAAAAACAATTTGTAGAAATAATAAAAGCGGTATCCGCTTCTGCAAAGATCGTAGTAATGGATGAACCCACCGCATCTTTATCGCAGGGGGAAACGGAAGAGTTATTTAAAATAATAAGACAGCTTAAAAATAACGGAATCGGGATAATTTATATATCCCATAAGCTTGAGGAGTTATTTGAAATTGCTGATAGAATAATAGTTTTAAGAGACGGTTATATTGTTGGCAACGAGCAAACAAGTTCCACCAATAAGGACAGATTGATAAGTTTAATGGTAGGAAGGAGCTTAAGTAAATATTATACCCATACACAACATATTACAGGAGACATTGCATTAGAAGTTAAAAACTTAAGCCATGAAAAGTATTTTAAAAATGTATCTTTTCATGCAAAATATGGAGAAATAGTCGGTTTTTCCGGCCTTGTCGGTGCAGGAAGAACGGAGCTGATGAAAACAATATTTGGTGTATATAAAAAATCGGCAGGCATTATTAAAATAAACAATATTGAAAAAGATATTAAAAACCCAATTGATGCAATAAACTCCGGGTTGGTTTATGTTTCAGAAGATAGGCGTGCAGAAGGCCTGATAATGACAAACAATGTAAGGTTTAATATGGGATTAGCCTGTTTAAGAGAATTAATAAAAGGAATAAACATAAACCATAGTTTGTGGGATCAAATTATTCAACGCTATGTTGAAATGTTTCAAATAAGAATAACTTCAGAAAACCAGATAGTTTCAAGCCTTAGTGGAGGGAATCAGCAAAAGCTTGTATTAAGCAAATGGTTAGCAACTAAACCCAGGGTATTAATTTTGGATGAACCAACAAGAGGCATTGATGTAGGCTCAAAAGCAGAAATTTATAAAATAATAGACAAGCTTGCTTCAGAGGGAACATGCATTATTATGGTATCTTCAGAGTTACCGGAGGTGCTTAATATGTGTGATAGATGCTATATAATGTGTGATGGTGAAATTACGGGCCACCTTAACGCTGAAGAGTTCAGTCAAGAAGATATTATGAAATATGCTACAAAAACAAGTACTTTTGTTAGGAGTGATATTAATGAATCAAAATAACGGTTCAAAACTAAAAAAGATATTTGAAGGGTATTTTAAAAGAAATTTAGGCACAATAATTGCACTTTTTATTTTAATGTTTGTAGTTGGCCTATCCACGCCAAGATTTTTTACAAGCGCCAACTTTGCAAACCTGTTTAAATCTAACGCGGTTAATGCGATTATTTCTTGTGGAATGTTAATGGCAATATTAATGGGACAGATTGATATTTCTGTAGGCTCAACAGTTGGATTAACCGGAGTTCTTGCAGCATTTTTAATTACAAATATAGGCATGCCTGTATGGGCGGCAATAATATGCTGTTTATTAACAGGGGCATTAATTGGAGCATTGAATGGATTTACAATTTCTTATTTAAAAATACCGGCCTTTGTTGCCACATTAGCAACAATGAGTATCGGCAGAGGCCTTACTAAAATAATATCCGGTGGTGTTTCCATAAGAATACGTAATGATTTTTATAGCTCTATAGGCTTAACAAGCTATGGAGATTTTTCAATTATTATAATATATGCTGCCATAGCCCTTGCAATAACCTGGTTATTGCTTAATAAAACCAAATTCGGATATAATTTGTATGCAATTGGCGGTAACCCTATTGCAGCGGAATATTCAGGTATAGATGTAAAGAAATATAATATGATACCTTATATAATTATAGGTTTGTTTTGCAGCTTTGGAGGAATAATTTGGTCATCACGCCTTGGATCTGCCGCAGCAACCCTTGGCGAAGGTTTTGAGATGGATGCCATATCCGCCGTTGTAATTGGTGGAACAAGTATGTCCGGCGGTGTTGGAACAGTGGGCGGAACAATAATAGGCATATTAGTAATCGGTGTTATAACTAACGGTTTAAACTTAATGGGAATAAATGCTTTCTGGCAAGATGTTTTTAAGGGCGTAATAATTTTGTTAGCTGTTATAGTTGATATTTTAAGAAAACGCAAATCATTTAAGTAAAAAAATTCTATGGAGGTTATCATGGCTTATGCTGGCTTAGACATCGGCACTAGTAGCAGTAAGGTTACAGTTTATGATATAAGTGGTAATACGCTTTTTTCTTCAATTAGGTATTATGATGAAATTGGTGGTAATGGTATACGCGAGCTGGACCCCAATACAGTTGTTGAAAACGTATTAGATTTATTAAAAGAGCTTGGTAATAATTGTAAGCATACTATAAAGGGAATGGCTATTACTTCCTTAGGTGAATCCTTGGTGTTTATTGATGAAAAAAACAATGTTATTTGTAATTCTTTTTTAACCGGTGATTTTAGGGGCATAGAAGAATCAGAATATTTAATAAATAACATTGGCCAAGAACGAATTATGAATATTACGGGATTGCCTCCAAATGAACTATATAGCCTTCCAAAACTAATTTGGTTTAAAAACAATACGGATGTTCTTAAAAGAAGCAAAAAGATATTCTTTTTTGAGGACTATATAGCTTACCTGCTTACAAAAAAAAGAATAGTCAGCTATTCTTCGGCTTGCAGAAGTATGGCTTTTGATATTGTAAAAAAAGAATGGTCGGATTACCTTCTTTCCTTAGCCGGAATAAATCATGAGTTTTTTTCACAGCCTGTGGAATCCGGTACTTTAATTGGCAATATACTTCCTGACATAGCGGAAAGCTTAAATTTATCACCTGATATGAAAATATATGCAGGTGGTCATGATCAAATGTGTGCTGCTTTAGGAAGCGGGCTTATTGACGAAGATACTTGTGAAACAAGCATGGGTACATGTGAGTTCATGCTGTTTTTATTACCCGCATTAACAACAACAAAATATATGATAGAAAATGATTTTACGTGCATTCCTTATGTATTGCCAAACAAATACCTTTCAAGCTTGGAAGTAACAACCTGCGGAATTCTTAAAAACTGGGGGAAACAAACACTATCCTACACAAATATTGATAACAACGATAACAACTTTTTTGATAAAATAGAAGATGAAATTATAAATTTACAAACAGAAGTGTTAACTTTACCCCAATTCGGTTCATCAGGTAACCCTAATTTAAGCATGGATGCAAGGGGAACCGTTACAGGGCTAACAATACATACAAAACCGGAAGAAATTTACTTGTCTTTAATTGAGGGAATGTCTTTTCAATTACTTTTAGCTTATGAAAAGCTGAAAGCCATAGGGGTTTCAGTAAATAAAATGGTAGCAACGGGCGGTGGCGCTGCCTCCGATGCAACATTACAAATACGAGCAAACATATTCAATATGCCTGTATACCGCACAGAATCAAAGGAAACAGGGGCTTTAGGTGCAATGATATTGGCTGCTTATGGAGCAGGTGAGTTTCCCTCACTACATGATGGAATAGATAAAATTGTAAAATATAGCAAAAAGTTTGAGCCAAACTCAAAAACTCAGGATTATTACTTAAATAAATATGAAAAATATAAGCATGTTTATTCTTTAATGCATGATTATATTTAAGGAGATTAGCATGAAATTAGTTAACGGCTTTAGTTTAATGGAGTATGCCCAAAAAAACAATTGGATTTTGCCTGCATTTAATACAACAAACTTAGAGATGACCTACGCAATAGCTAAAGGGCTTGAAAGTGCAAAGTTACCGGGATATATTCAAATATCTTCAAGCAACCTTAGGCTATCGAACCCTTACATAATAGCAAAGATAGCGAAAGATGCTACTAAAAATAATAATGTTCCTATAGCTTTGCATTTAGATCATGGAAAATCCTTTGAAGATGTAAAGGCATGTTTGGATGCAGGCTTCACATCTATAATGATAGATGCCTCACATTTGCCCTTTGAAGAGAATATTAAAGAAGTAAAAAAGGTTGTAGAATATTGTCACTTTTACGGTGTTCCTGTTGAAGCTGAGCTTGGAGCAATAAGCGGCAAGGAAGATGAGATTTTTAATGAAGCGGAAAGCAAAACAGATCCAAGCATGGTGGCGGATTTTGTTGGAGAGACCAATTGCGATATGCTTGCTGTTTCTGTTGGAAATGTTCATGGCTTGTGTTTGGATCCTAAAATAGACTTGGAATTGCTTCAAAAAATAGCTGAGGTTTCAACAGTCCCTTTAGTATTACACGGCGGTTCCGGCATTGATTTTGGTGTAATT
>JAAZPT010000136.1 GCA_012797085.1 Christensenellaceae bacterium
AAAAATATTTTAACTTCCGCATCGGTTAAAACATTTGTGCCAATATCCCTTCCTTCAAGAATCATATCCCTTGTTTTAGCAATTTTTCTTTGCTCATTAACAAGTTTTTCCCTAACAATACCCATTTTTGATACTGTTGATGCAGCCATAGATATCTCCGGCGTTCTTATAAAATCATCAACTGCAACGCCGTTTAGTAAGGTTTTTTGCTTACCATCACAAAACTCTACAGATATTTCAACATCATCAATTATTTCGGCAACAGCTGCTTCATCTTCTACAGATATACCTTTTTTAACACAATAATAGGCAAAAGCTCTATACATTGCACCGGTATCTAAATGTAATATGGAAAGTTTTTTTGCAATTGCATCCGCTACGCTTGATTTTCCGGCCCCAACAGGACCATCAATAGTTATATTTAAGGGCATAAATTCTCCTTTATAATGCACGGTGACCCATGCCTATACAAATTTCATTTAAATGGCTAAGGCCAACTTCAAAAAACACTGCTACAACCAAGTGTTCACCACTTCTTGCAATGGCAATTTTACCACCTATATTAAGACCTATTGCTTTTTGGGATATTTGGCTTATGGCCTCCCTTGCGGCTCCGGCAACAGCGCCCTGCTCTATATGGCTGTCATCAATTAAGCCTTCGCGCTTGGAAGCAACTACGGCACGTTCTATTATTTTTACAACACTTGATAAAAATTCACCACCATAATCAACAGCTACTGTTTTAATGCCTGTTTCAAACATTTTAGCCTTTAAAGCTTGTTCCTCTGTACGACTACTTGTTAGGCTAAGCAATATGGCGGCTCTTGCAACTTCTCGGCTACTAAATTTCAAGTCCGTGCTCATAATACCTCCATTTATATTGATTTTCAATATATTATACTATATAAGCTGAAACTTTACAATAAATACAAGCTCAAATTCTTATTTTATTGATAAATTGCTTCCCTGTGTTATAATAATATTTAACTAAAAAGAAAGAAGGTAATTTTTATGGAAAACAAACTTCCTCAATTTACAATAAAAATGGCTAACGGCGATGTTATGGAAGGGGAACTTTATCCTGAAATAGCGCCGGAATCCGTTGGTAACTTTATAGAACTTGCCAATAAGGGTTTTTATAATGGATTAATATTTCATAGAGTAATTCCGGGGTTCATGATTCAAGGCGGTTGCCCAAAGGGCATAGGTATTGGTGGCCCGGGCTACAGCATTAAAGGTGAGTTTGCACAAAATGGTTTCACAAACAACTTAAAACATACAGAGGGCGTTCTAAGTATGGCAAGAAGCATGATGCCGGACTCTGCAGGTTCACAGTTTTTTATTATGACAAGTGATTCACCACACCTTGATGGAGCCTATGCAGCTTTTGGAAAAGTTACAAAGGGTTTAGAAAATGCTTTTAAAATAGTAAATGTTAAAAGAAACATGCAGGATAAACCCCTTGAATCTCAAACAATTGAGAGTATAAGCGTTGAAACTTTCGGTAAGGAATATCCCTTTACAAAAAGATAAATCAAAAGCTTTGAGCTCGGTTTTTATTGCTCAAAGCTTTTTTTTATAGTATAATTATTTAATAGATATAAAAACATGGAGGATTTTAATGGCAAAAATAGAAGGGAATATACAGGGTATACGTAAAAGTGCATTAAACCAACTGGAAGCCCTGTTTGACATGCCAATCTCTCCGGATGTTTATGTAAGTCAAGAAATATTAGATACTATATGTAAAATATCAAACGAGTATAACAGAGAAATTGCCATATATATATCCCGCAATGGCAAAGTACTTGATATTACTATAGGCACAAATGCCACTGTTGAATTAAAGGCCGTAAGCACAAGGCGTGGCGATAATAGGCTTAGCGGTGTAAGATGTATACATACACACCCTAATGGTATGGGTAGGCTGTCCAATGTTGATACAAGTGCTCTTTTAGCATTAAAGTTTGATGCCATTACTGCTGTTGGTTGTTTAGATGGCAATGTAACGGAAATGCAAACAGCTACACTTAACCCGGAGACTGAAAGTGGTTTTGAGTTTTTGCCCCTTATTAGTGGTTCTTTAATACCCCATGACCTATGGTTTGAGGCAATAGTTAATGCTGACTACCTTGTTGGTAATTCAACAAACGAGGAAATAGATGATGTTGAACGAGTTTTACTAGTAGGTATAGACGATGAGGCATCATTGGAGGAACTAAAAAACCTTGCTGAAACGGCCAATGTTGAGGTAGTGGATATGGTTTTACAAAAAAGATCAAAAGCTGATAGTTCAACATATATTGGTGAAGGCAAAGTTGATGAAATAGCTCAAATTATACAATTAAAAGCCGTTGACACACTAATTTGTGATGATGAAATTACAAGTGTGATGCAAAGAAATTTAGAGTCAACGCTAAAAATAAAAGTAATTGATAGAACTGCCCTTATACTTGATATATTTGCTAAACATTCAAAAAGCAGTGAAAGCAAACTGCAAGTTGAAGCGGCTCAACTAAGGTATCGTTCCCAAAGGCTGACCGGTATGGGTATTGTACTATCAAGGCTTGGTGGCGGCATAGGTACAAGGGGCCCTGGTGAAACAAAACTTGAGGTTGACAGGCGTCGCATACAAACTCGTCTTGCTTTTTTAGAAGAGGAAATTAAAAATATTGCGGCACAAAGAAGCCTTAGGCGCAAAGAAAGGGAAAAATCAGAAATACCTATTATTGCATTAGTAGGGTATACAAATGCCGGTAAATCTTCTTTGCTTAACCAACTTACAGATGCAGGCGCATATGTGGAGGATAAACTTTTTGCAACCCTTGATTCTTTAACTCGAAAGTTTAAGCTATCAAACGGGCAGGAAGTTTTGCTTGTTGATACGGTTGGATTCATTGAAAAATTACCTCACTTTTTAGTAAAAACATTTGCTTCTACCCTTGAGGAAGTAGCTCTTGCAGATGTTATTGTTGTAGTTGTTGACAGCTCAGATGATGAAAAGTATAAACATCTTAAAGTTGTTGAGGAAACTTTAGAGCGGCTTAAAGCCGGAGACAAACCTACAATAATAGCTTTTAA
>JAAZPT010000431.1 GCA_012797085.1 Christensenellaceae bacterium
AAGTTACATGGTGAGCACAGGGAACATTGGCGATAGGCGTTCCGCTATTCCACTCCCTGGCCGCACCCTCAAAGCCCCGCACAACCCCGATTAAGCTATTACCGCTCTTCCCTGTATATTTGATAGTTTCAGAATCCGCACCGTCTCCCATGGTGGCAATGTTGGGCGGCAAGGGAAGGGCAGATATGTCTTTTACGGTTATGGTCGTAACGCTTGCGTTGATCTCGCCGTCTAAGTAGGTTACCGGACTTCCGGGCATCGGGGGATATAGTCCATCAGGCATACTAATTCCCCCTCGCTATCGGATGGATCTTCAGATAGGCGCTCCCAAATGCGCGTTGTCTAAGCACGTGCGCTGATTCGTCTATCTTCCGGTAAAACTCGTTCATCATCTTGTCGGACTTGGCCTCCTCCGCAGGGATACCCTCGGAGTGATCCTCCCACCACTTGGCTACGCAGTACTGAACAACCGCCCCGTGGAACATCTGATGAACGTCAAGCTCCGAATCGTTATTGTCCTTATCAACCGGGTCGGGAACCGTGGTATAAACGAGAACGTAGTCTCCCTCGGCGGGGAAATAGATCTTGCCGTCAGGGGTTATCTCGTAATCGGCGCAAAGTTTATTGTTGCCGTCTCGCACTTCCTCGGTTTGCAGATGGTTAAGGGGAAGGGCATATCCTTCGCCCACGTCCACCGAGTAGTACTCCTGCCTCACTATCTTTCCGTAACGCTTGGCAATCTCAACCTGAGCTTCGTCTATCAGGTTCGCCAGATGCGCCCGGTTTATGGTCGCCCCGGTTCTGTGTTCGTAACTGGATAGGATCTCGCCAAAATTCACCGCACCCTCCCCCTTTCATCTACCGGACCAGGGTAGGACCGTAACCTCCAGCAATAAGCAGATCAACTATTGGCCGCGGCAGGGCCACCTTTTTGCCGCGCTGAATTTGCAGGTAATATCCATTGATCCCCACGATGACAAAGCTGTCGTGCGGGTTCTGTTTGTCAATGGGGATCATGATGTTATCCTTAGGCATGGCATTCAGCTTCTCGCCTGTCTCGCGGGCTGCCCGGGAAATTTGCTGATCCAGTCCTCGGGCCACGAGGTCCACGGCTTTGGACTTGTCCACAGCAAAGGGATCGGCCATCACTGAGGCCGGGTCGCGCTCGGCCATTAGCCCTTCGCCCATGTCAGTCTTGTCCAGTTCCTCTTCCGCCGCCTCCGGTTCTTTAACCTCGGGCTCATTTTCTTCGGAGAAAATATCTTCCGCCACAATTAACACTCCCTTTGGTAATAATTGAAGGGGGAGGCTTTACGCCCCCCCTTCTTAACTATGGATAGGGTTTTACCCCTATATGCTCACCGTATGCTCGACGCGCAGGATAGCCAACTCCTGCAAGCGAACAGCCGTCATTAACGCCTTCCAGCCGACAGACGATCTCTGGTTTAACGCATCGGCCACGCCAGCCGATCCCAACGGCTTCACGATGGTTTCCGGCTTGGACTTCCCGGCAACGTCAACGATCCCATAGGCATCCTTCCCGATAACGACGGTCCCGTACACATCCGCGCCGCCCGCACCTTCGCCCGGCCAGATCGGGGCCATGGTTGTCTCGATGAAACGGACTCCCCACAGCTTGCCTATCTCGCCGTTGAAGATGTTCTTCGGATCGGCGTAGGTGTTCGGCTTCGCCCAGTCCGGATCCCCCGTCAGGTCGTAAGCCGCATCGGGATGGATAAACGCCACATACCCGCCGGAGAGGGCCTTGACGTTATTCCGGGCCATGCTCTGGCGCACCCGGCGAACGGCCGTCCCGGTAAGGGTGTCGCCGTCAGCCACGTCGCTGCGATCGACAGCGCCCGGCGTCAGATAGAGCACGTTGGTCCCCTTGCAGACCTCGTTGCGGACCACCATATCCAGGGTCTCTCCGGCCTGCTCGCCCTGGGCCTCCAGGGTTTCCGTCACGATGGGATCGATCCCCATCAGTTCGATCAGATCGGTGAGAATTGCGTAGTCACCATACTGCTTGACGGTGGCCGTGATCTCCTCGAAGCTGAGGTTCCGCCCGGCGGGGGTTACACCACTCACCAACGGCGTGGTTGCCGGGGGGAATTTGTTCATCCGGCGGAGGTTGATGGTATCCCCTTCCTTCTTGGGGATAGTCCTCTTGTCCGTCTGTCCAAACTGCATAAACACCAACTCGGGAAGCAACCGCGACAAAAGAGTCCTATCATAGAACTGCTTCTGCTGCGTCGGCTGCTTCGCGTAACTATTTGGAAGTTGAGGCATTTCTAACACTCCTTGAAATTATTCCGCCTCAACCAGCCTCCGTAAACCTACTCAGTAACCTGATCCGTAATACTCGTCACCATCTTCTGGGGGGCTCCACGGCTCGGGCTCCACGGGCTCAACAGACTCGCCCGGATCGCTGCCGAAGGCTTCCCAGATGACTTCATCGGCGTCTCCCAGATCAGACAGCGTCAATACGAAACCGCGCTCGGTAACAGCAAGGGGGGAGTCGTCAGTGTCAAATGCGGCACCCGTGTCATCCGCAAGTCCGAACACCTTATCCGGCTTGGTGATATACCAGTTACAGATCGCCTTGACGTCCTCTTCGCCAAGCAGGATCAGCCGAATCA
>JAAZPT010000137.1 GCA_012797085.1 Christensenellaceae bacterium
AGAGACAGTTATAAAGGCTTAAGAATGGTTTATGAAGGCCCAATTACATCATTAAGGCACTTTACTGCCGGTTTTGAACTAATAGAATAATGTTATTGTACTGAAACTAAAAAAATGATAAAATTTCATGTATTAAGATTTTTAGGAGGATTTTATGCTTAAAGAAAAGGAAATTTTATCTTTTGCTGATATGTTATCGAAAACATTGGGTGAAATAGCACAAATTACAGTTTCATATAACAAAAAGTATTTGTATATAAATAATCCTATTGATGAAATGTTTAAAGTTGGCAATAAAATAAGTGACGATGAAATGTTTTTTTTAGAAAATGAACAAATGCAGAGATTGCCTTTTATTGTAAATTATAAGTCTCTTTCACCAAATATGCAGAAATTAAGATCCTCCACCTTTTTCTTTAAAGACGATAAAAACAAAATTGAATATATGCTTAGTATCTCTTTTATTGTGGATAAATTTATTGATGTGCGATCCTTTGTTGAATACTTTATTAACGGATCGCCGTCAATAAACAATACAAAACATAATATTGACTCTATTCCCAAAATAAATACTGTAGATGTTCATGTTGAAAAGCTTATTGAAAACGTAATAATTGAAGGTGAAAAAAAACACGGTACTACGGTTAAAAGAATGACTAAGTTTGAAAAACAAAGCTTGATTAGAGAAATGCACTCAAGGGGAATATTTTTAATAAAAGGCTCTGTTGCAATAGCGGCTGAAAAGCTTTTATATTCAGAAACAACTATATACAGATATATAAAGAAATTGGAGTAAGCTAATGAAAGTAGATAGTGTAATAAAAAACATATGTACTAATTTAAACTTGAACCTTATTGACATTAAAAAAGAAAAGGGCGGGTCCAATAATAAGGTATATAGTGTTTTTACTAAAGAATTGGAACTAATATTTAAATTTCCAAGGCAAAGGATAGTTGAAGGTGAAATCATAGGTGAAAATGAAGATAAAATGTTTGGGGGGAAACTATCCTTAGAAAGGGAAACGTTTATATTAGATTTAATGAGAAGCTTTAATGTACCGGTGCCTAAGTACTACGGTATTTTTGAAACGGAATTAGGTAGATGCATTGTTGTTGAAAAGATTAAGGGAACAAACATGGCAGCATACTTAAAAAATAAGGATTATAAGCTTGATGAGTTTTTAAGTATAGTTAAAAGCTTGGGTGAAAATATAAAAAAGTTGCATGCTGCAAGATTTGAATCCTTTGGCAACATAATGGATAATAACATAATAGAGCCAAGTAATATTTATAATTTTATTGATAGATATAAATCTGTAAATGATATGGTGTTAACAATTTGCAAAAATAAAAAATGTTTTAATGAGCAGGAATTTAAAACCGTTGAGCAATTTATAGAAAAAAAGTTTGATTTTTACTATGATGAGCTGAATATTCAAAAAAGGCCTGCTACATTTGCAATAACTGATCTGCACGAGGGGAATTTTCATGTTGAAAATAGTGTTGTAAGCGGCTTTTTCGATGTTGAAAGCAGTCAAGCGGCACCTAAAGAATTTGAACTTTATTGTTTAAGGTTTTTTATATTCAATTTTTTTGGTCGAACAGAGTACGATATTGCTGAAAAAATTTTTTGGAAAAGTTATTATAATAATGAAAAAGATTTTCCAGATGACCTTAGCAGCAAAATAATTGATTTCTTTTCCTTTTTAAGGTTGGTTGA
>JAAZPT010000138.1 GCA_012797085.1 Christensenellaceae bacterium
TTGTAGCCTTAAATGAAGGTGTATGCGAAATTACTTATAAAAAATCTAATGAAATTCTTAAAACTACAATAAAAGTTTCAAATTCCACAATTCCTTTAGGAATAAGAAACTTAACATATATTGGTAAAAGAGAATTTTTAGTTAATCAAATGAGCAGATTACCCAAATATAATCAATATGCAAAATGGTATTATAAAAAACATAAAGAAGTTGGATGGTGTAGCGTTTTTACTTCATATGTAACCAACGCCGCTGGAATAGATACTTACAAGTATAATACAATACCGATAGACGAAATTAACAAATACTCTGTTTTTGGCTTATTGGAGGGCCAAGTAGGACATCAATGGGATGGTTTTACTTCCGTAAATAGATTTACAAATATTCCCCAGCCTGGATATTACGTTATCTATGGTAACCGAAAAAATGCATACAGATTTACACATGTTGGATTAGTTGTTGATGTCGAAAAATTTCCTGATGGTTGGTATCAGGTAACTACAGTTGAAGGAAATATGTCAAACACTGTAAAAAAATATTGCTTTATGTATAATAGCAACATAGAACATCCAAAAGAGAATATGGCAGAAGTAGATAAAGAACAACAAATCAACGAATTAACACAATATAAATTACACACCGATCATTGGTGCGTATTTGGTTTTTGTGCAACATGGGAACCTTTGGTTGAACAATAAGCAATATAAATTGGTAAAGTTATGTATAAAATAAATGAAATAGAAATATCAGCACTGTAACCTGAAAATAAAACATTGATTATTATAAAAAGGAGAGCAATTTTATGTTTGTTCTCTTTTTTATTTGATGTTTTAATAGAGAAAATTAAAATAATTAAAGCCCAAATATAAAGGGATGGTGAAAAAACAAATAAAAATGTCGAAGGAATATTTTTATAGTTAAAAAAAACATTGCTATTTCCAAAAACAAAAAAAGGTGAAACATGATTAAGAAAACCCTGAATTGCAGTTTTAGGATTTCTTTTAAAAAGTTTTAAATAGCTTAAAAACGCAGAATGTTTTTGTTCGATTGAAATGTTGTTAGATTTATATTTTATTATTTCATTCAGATTCTCTCCATTATAAAATTTTGAAATTTGATTTAGGTTATATGAATCACCTAAAGATAATTTATCAATTTCATTCAAGTTTTCATAAGCAATATATCTTGCGGTTTGATGAGAAATTGTAGGAGAATCTAAAAGACTTTCTCGTTTAATATAATATACGCTATTAATATTAGTAAAAATTATATAAAATACTATAATAAAAGATATTAGTTTTACTGAAGTTTTTCGATAGTTTTTTATAAAAACAAAATCATATAAAGCTAAAACTATTAATAATAATCCATAATTAACAAAAGTTACAAAAGCTATATTTATTAATACAAATGATATGTTATATTTAAAACCATTTTTGAAAATATAACATATATACAATAGTAGAAATAATGCAGCTGTAACATGTTCAGATATTGAAAATAAATTATAATAAATTAATGGATTAAATAAAGATAGTAAAAGTGAAAAATAAAAAGCAAACTTATTAATACCGTTTTTATATAATTTAAATAATAAGTAACTTAGAAGTAGCCCATATACTATTACTTGCGAATAATAAATCAATAAAATATCAATTTGATGTTCTATAATGCAATTAATAAAGATAACATATATATTCTGTGCTATCGGAATACTATCACTTATTTTAGAAAAATTGTTAATTAGATATAATTGTTCTTTATAATTATCGGATAATCCGGTAATTCCAAAAGTAAAATAATATATAATTGCAATTATAGAGCAAAGCATGGTAAAAAAGATAATAAATCGATTTTTTTTTGTTTTAAAAATATAAATTTTTTCATCAATCAAAAGTTTTTTTACAAAATATAAGAATATATATACTATAGGAATTAATAATATATAAGAATTTATAATTAATAGATGATCATAATTATAATAAATAAACATATCCAGGTTGCCATATTTAATATAACTTACACCAATTAATTGTAAACCCATTAAAAAAGAAATTAATAAGAGTATTTTATAATTTAACCTTTTAAA
>JAAZPT010000139.1 GCA_012797085.1 Christensenellaceae bacterium
CATGAGACTCTATTGATTTAGATAACTCTACATGTATGCGCTCCATATCTTTAACAGTATCAGACATCATTTCAGGAGTTAACTCAACATGAACCTCAACAGTATCCAAAAGTCCCGCCCTATCAACAATAATTTTATAATGTGGTTGAATACCCTTAACTTGAAGTATAGCATATTCTATTTGAGACGGGAATACATTTACACCACGAATAATAAGCATATCATCTGTTCTGCCTAAAATTCTGTTCATTCTTACATGGGTTCTGCCACACTCACATAACTCGCTGTTTAAACTGGTTAAATCATGTGTTTTGTACCTAATTAAAGGCATACCATGTTTTGTAAGCGTTGTAAATGTCAAATCCCCCTGTTGACCATAATCTAAAGGTTCATTATTTTTACCAATAATTTCAGGAATAAAGTGATCTTCCCAAATATGCATACCTGATTTTTGTAAACATTCCATTGCTACCGCCGGTCCCATAACTTCACTCAAGCCATATATATTTAAAGCATCAATATTTAACTCTTCCTCTATGCGCAAACGCATGGATTCACTCCAGGGTTCTGCACCCATTATACCTACTTTTAGCTTGATCTTGCTAATATCAATATTCATATTTTTTATAACATCAACAATATTTAAAATATAACTAGGTGTACAGCATATTACGCTCGTTCCAAAATCTTCCATAACCATAATTTGCCTTGCAGTGTTACCACCACTTATAGGAATAACGGAAGCACCGATTTTTTCAACACCATAATGAACACCAAGGCCACCTGTAAACATTCCATATCCATATGAAACTTGAACAGTGTCATGATTATTTACACCGGCACAATATAATGACCTTGCCATCAATTCAGCCCATCTATCAATATCTCCGCTAGTATATCCTGAAACTGTTGGTTTGCCCGTTGTTCCGCTAGAAGCATGTATTCTTACAATTTCACTATGAGGTACAGCGAACATTCCAAAAGGATAATTTGCTCTAAGATCTTCTTTGGTAGTAAAAGGAAGTAAGTGCAAATCATCTACACCTTTAATATCCTTTGGTGAGATACCAGCTTCCTGCATTTTATTTCTATAATATGGAACATTTTGATACACACGCCTAACAACACTTCTTAATCTTTCATCCTGAATAGAACGTAGCTCATCTCTTGACATACATTCCATGGTTTTATTCCATATATTATAGCCCATAATTGACCTCCAAATTAATTTTTACCAAGCAAAAATGCCTTTTTATTTATTTCAAAGGTATATGGACGTACACTTTCTTCAATAGCAAGAAGCCACTCTTCTGTTGAGAATGGTAAGTATTTTGATAATGCCCCCAGCAATACAACATTAACACTTTTTTTATTACCGGCTTCTATGGCTAATTTAGGAGCCTCAATTTCTATAATATTTGCATTCTTAATATTTTCTAAAGGGTTTTCCGGATAGCTTACTTTTCCGATTTTTACCGGAGTAGGATCTATTTTTTCAATTGATGTAATAACTATACCATCATCTTTTAAGAAGTGAATTGCCCTGACTGTTTCAAGCAGTTCAAGAGATACAATGTAATCAGCAGTTCCCTCCGCAACCATTGGTGTAAATATATTTTGACCAATTCTTACATGGGTTATTACACTACCACCTCTTTGAGCCATTCCATGAACTTCACTTACTTTTACATCTAAGTTGTTTTTTATTGCTAATTTTCCTAAAATTTTGCTGGCTAAAAGTATACCTTGCCCACCAACACCAACAATAACAATATTAATATTTTTGTTCATTTATAAATTCCCCTTATTTGTTTACTATTAATGCACAAGGACGTCTTACTATAATAACTGATACTTCATCTTTTGCTGTTTCTTCCTTTAATGCTTTTATACACTCTTCCTTTTTAAAAGGATCAACTACTACAACACTTTTTACTCCACACGCTCTGCATAATGTTTCAAGATCTATTTGTTCAGCAAGATTTAAATATATATCTTTACCTGTGGTTGGGTTTTGCTGATGTCCGGTCATACCTGTTATACTATTATCAAGTATTAATACTGTGGTTGAACCATGATTATATACTGTATTAATTAG
>JAAZPT010000140.1 GCA_012797085.1 Christensenellaceae bacterium
ATATTATAGTCCCATTTTTTCCTTTTACATCTAAAACTATTTTTTCAACAGTTTCTTTTGAATCTATTTGTTTGTTTGTTTTTAAGTCTTTTGATTCAATATCAAACCAGCTTGCTTCATAATCTCCAAAGTCAGCTGTTAATGTATAATATATTTTTGGAATAAAGGTATCAATTTCATATTGTCTTTTAACAATTAAAGCAAGGGTAGGGGTCTGTACTCTCCCTACACTTAGTTTGGCATTGTATTTTATAGAATATACCCGACTAGCATTCATTCCAATATACCAATCTGCATATGCTCTACATATAGAACTGTAGTACAAACTATCAAAGTTTGAACCGTTTTTTATCTTTTTAAAACCATCCTTAATTGCTTCATCGGTCATGCTACTTATCCATAAACGCTTAAAAGGCTTATTACATTTTGAATTTTCATAAATAAGCCTAAATATTAATTCCCCTTCTCTTCCTGCATCAGTAGCACAAATTATCTCATCAACTTCGCTAGAGTTGAACAATTCTTTTACAATTTTATATTGATTGGTTGTTTTTTTTATAACCTTTAATGGTATTTTTGTCGGTAATATTGGTAAATCTTCTAGTTTCCAATTTTTATATTTAATATCAATTTCATTGGGTTCTTTTAATGTAACTAAGTGCCCCAATGCCCATGTAACAATATAATTATCGTTTTCCAAACCACCGGAAGTACTTTTATTGCATTTTAAAACCCTAGCTATATCTCTAGCAACGCTTGGTTTTTCTGCAATTATTAGTTTTTTTGCCATTAATACTAAATAAAAGGGCTTAAAAAGCCCTTAATCCTTGTCTGTTTTATTTTCTCTAATTAAATGAGTAAGCTCATCCATGAAACTGCTTATATCCGTAAATTGCCTATAAACAGAGGCAAATCTTACATAAGCAACCTCATCTAAAGCCTTTAATTCGCGCATTACCAATTCTCCAATAAACATACTGGATATCTCGCCGTTTTCAGCATTACTATATAATTCATGCTCTATTCTTGTTACAATCTGGTTTATTTGTAACATGGATATAGGTCTTTTTTCACAGGCTCTTAGTATTCCATTTTTAATTTTTTCTGAATTATAAGCTTCCCTAGAGTTGTCCTTTTTAATAACATAAATAGGTGCCAGTTCAATTCTTTCATATGTTGTAAACCTTCGTTTACAGCTTAAACATTCCCTGCGTCTTCTAATAGCCATACCATTTTCTATGGGACGCGAATCAAGAACCTTACTCTCGGTTGTATTACAAAATTGACATTTCATAACATTTCACCTTTCAAATTATCATTAATTTATTATAAATAAAAAATAGCTATATTTCAATAGTACTTAAAAAGTTTGTATAGTCTATAAATAATTAAACATTGATTTTTGTTTAATATTAATATATTATTAGTTTTATAAATATTAGGAGGTATATAATGTCGGATAACAGACTTTCACATATTCGCAACTTTTGTATTGTTGCCCATATAGACCATGGGAAGTCTACCCTTGCAGATAGAATATTGGAAAAAACCGGAGTTTTTGAACAAAGGGAAATGACAGAGCAAATTCTTGACAGCATGGATTTGGAACGAGAACGTGGTATTACTATAAAAAGTAAAGCTGTTAGAATGGAATATAAATCAAATGATGGTGAAATATATATACTAAATCTAATAGATACTCCGGGTCATGTTGACTTTGCTTATGAAGTTAGTAGAGCTTTAGCTGCTTGTGAAGGTGCGATTTGTGTTGTAGATGCCACACAAGGTGTCGAAGCACAAACTTTAGCAAATGTATATATGGCTTTGGAACATAACCTGGAAATAGTACCGGTAATAAATAAAATAGATCTTCCTAGTGCTCGTACAGATGAAATTAGAGAAGAAATAGAAGATGTTATTGGCTTAGATGCTTCTAATGCACCAGCTGTTTCCGCAAAAACCGGTGAAAATATAGAGCAGGTTTTAGAGGCTATTGTAAATGTTGTCCCACCACCAAGTGGCGATAAAAATGCCCCCTTACAAGCTTTAATATTTGATGCTTTTTATGATAATTATAAAGGCGCTATTTGTTTTGTCAGGGTTGTAAACGGAGCAATAAAACCGGGTATGAAAATGCGTATGATGGCTGGTAATGGTGAGTTTGATGTTGTAGAGGTTGGTACATTCCAGCCGGGATATACTCCTTGTGATCAATTGCTTTGCGGAGAAGTTGGTTATGTTGCCGCTTCTATCAAAGACGTAAGAGAGACTCGTGTAGGTGATACTATAACTGATGCAAATAATCCTGCTCAAGATCCACTACCGGGATATAGAAAAGTAACTCCTATGGTGTATTGTGGTATTTATCCGGCAGATGGTGCCGATTATGATAATTTAAAAGATGCTCTTGAAAAACTTCATATGAATGATGCTTCTTTATCTTTTGATAATGAGTCATCGGCAGCTTTAGGTTTTGGATTCAGATGTGGATTTCTGGGGCTGTTGCACATGGAAATTATTCAACAAAGGTTAGAGAGAGAATTTGACCTTGCACTTGTAACCACAACACCAAGTGTAATATATAAGGTTAACAAGTTAAATGGTGAACAACTTGAAATTGATAATCCTATTGCATTACCATCGCCTACTGAAATTGATAGTATTGAGGAACCTATAGTTACTGCTACAATTTTTTCACCTCAAACATATGTTGGTTCTATTATGGAGCTTTGCATTGAAAAACGCGGTGTTTTTATTGATATGCAATATGAGGGCAACAGAGTTAAGCTTATATATGAATTACCGTTAAATGAGGTGATTTTTGACTTCTTTGACCAAGTTAAAAGCAGGTCAAAGGGTTATGCATCTTTTGATTATGAACTTAAGGAATATCAAAAAAGTGATTTAGTAAAGCTTGATATTCTGCTTAACGGTGAAATTTGCGATGCTTTTTCAATTATTGTACATAGAGACAAGGCTTATAGTCGTGGAAGAAACATGGCTGAACGTTTAAAAGAAGCTATACCACGTCAATTATTTGAAATACCAATTCAAGCAGCGATCGGAGGAAAAGTTATAGCAAGGGAAACCGTAAAAGCTATGCGTAAAGATGTATTAGCTAAGTGTTATGGTGGGGATATTACCCGAAAGAAAAAACTTATTGAAAAGCAAAAAGAAGGCAAAAAACGTATGCGACAATTTGGGAATGTAGAAGTACCAAGTGAAGCTTTTTTAGCAGTGTTAAAAATGGGAGATAATTAATTAGCTTTTTTATTACTAATATGATTAATATGTTAAGGAGGAGTTCAAACACTTATGTCTGCTAAAAAGGTAGGTATAATGGGTGGAAGTTTTGACCCTATTCATGATCGACATATTGAATTGGCAAAAGCTGCCTTAAAAGAGTATAAGTTAGACAATATAATTTTTATACCTTCCGGAAAACCACCACATAAAGATGGCTTAAGTGCAAGCGCAGGGGAAAGGATGCAAATGATTAGGCTTGCAATAGCAGATTATAAGGAGTTTAGCCTATCAAATATAGAAATTACAAGGTCCGGAAAATCCTATACAGTTGACACAATGTTACAACTAAAAAAAGAAAATCCAAATGTGGACTACTATTATATAATAGGTGAAGATTCTTTAAACAATTTAGAAAACTGGTATAAACCGTTAGAACTTTTTAAACTCTGTAACTTTATTGTTGCTAAAAGGGATAATAATGCTGAAACTAATAAAAGTTTAATGGAGTTTTCAAATATGGGCGCCAAGTTTTTTATGTTAAACTTAAGCCCGATAAATATTTCTTCAACTCAAATTAGAGACGACCTAAAAAATAATTATTTTTCAAAAGATATAGCAATTCCGGTTTTTGAATATATTTTTGATATGGGATTGTATGGGATAATTCCAATAAATGAAAAATATCGCGATTATATAATTAAATTATCTACAATGCTTACAGATAAAAGGTTAGCTCATTCTCTTGCAGTAGCTTTTACCGCAAAAAATTTGGCGGAAAAGCATAAAATCAACAAAGATTTAACTACTACAGCGGCATTATTACATGATTGTGCAAAATGTATGTCATTAAGAACTTTGCAACAAATTGCCGGTGATAATAATTTATATTTTGACCCTGTTACATACAATACTTCCTTACTTCATGCACCTATAGGTGCCCAATTAGCTAAAAGTGTATTTGGTGTTGACGATGAAAGAGTTTTTTCAGCCATATCCTATCATACAACGGGAATGCCTGGAATGAATGCTTTGGATATGATTGTTTTTTTAGCTGATAAAATAGAACCTACAAGAATATCGTACCCAAATTTGGAAGAAATTAGAAGATTAGCGGAAACTGATTTAAAAAAAGCAATAAAACTTAGTATAAAAAGTACTGGTGCATATTTAAAAATATCTGGTAAAAAAGTACATATAAATACAGCTAGATTGCTAGAATGGTTAAAAAAATAAAAAGGGGATTATTATGGAATCAAGAGAACTTGCAATAAAAATTGCTGAAATTTTGAACAAAAAAAAGGCTGATAAAATTGATGTGTTGAAAGTAAGCCATCGTACCGTGATAACAGATTATCTTGTTATTGCAAGTGGAAACAGTTATCCACAAGTTAGAGCTTTAATGGATGAAGTTGAAGATAAGCTTGCTAAAGAAAATATTTTTCCGGTAAGAAAAGAAGGTATGCAAGAAG
>JAAZPT010000141.1 GCA_012797085.1 Christensenellaceae bacterium
CCATCAAATTTGGTCCTTCTTTGTAAAAGGTGTCATTTAGAGAATCCGAATGTTTCTGATCCTGAAATCATGTGGGACTGGATTCGTGCCTATGGAACCGTGTTTTACGATACATTTTGGACAATTCAGTTTGAGTTTCCGCAAAACGCAATAATCATGTAGAAAAATACATTATGCTTCATGAATATCAACTCATGAATTTAGCAAAAAATGATTTTTAGAAAATATCTGCAGGAAAATACCATACTTAGCCATGATAAGGTATTAAAAAGCAACTTTAAGTTAAGACTTGAGTAGTCTTAATTTAGAGTATGTAACTAGCAGTATGTGTTTTTAGAAAGGAAACTTGAATTCTATTTGTCTTGGACCGCTATCTCGTATGTTGAACCATCCTTGCACACCTTCTTTAGCATGAGCAAATGTTCTTTGTATACCCTCTGCCAACTGGTAATAGTAAAATGATATTCTTTTTCGAAGAGCTTTTGCACTATTGATAAGCTGATTTGTTAACTTGCTTATGCTCTTTTTTTCAGACAACAATCCTATCAAACCTATGGCATATGTCAGTAAAGCATTAAGGTTGTTTATGGATACTAAGCTTCTCACTCTAAAGTTCTCAAAACCAAAATGCTGCTTTTTAAAGCGAAAATACTCTTCTACACGCCATCTTGACATATATATCCGTACTGTATTTATGACATCTTCCTTGCCTTTGATTTCTTCATTTGTCACCAGCATCATGGGAGTTTCACCTAGACCATATACTAAAATGAGATTTACTCTTTTTTTGTTTGCAGTGATTCCCACATTTAAATGACTAACATATACCGTTTTCATCTCTTCCTTACCATCAGTCCTGAATATCAAGGATGTCTTGATTTTCCCTTTACGAGAGTCTCTAAGCGTTGCTGCTTTGAAAGATCGTCCCTTCCAGTATAGTTTACGGTTCTCTTTTATCCTGATAATGAAGTTTTGCTCATGTTTATGCATAAAATTAAATAAGGAGTTCATATCAAACCCTCTATCAAACACAAATACAGCTTTTTTATTCATAGTATTGATTACTTCTGTAAGTCCTTTGAACAGTACCGTATTAGTTGATTTAAATGCTTTTTCTTCTGAAGAATATATATGAGAAAACAGACTTACAGGAAGTTTTTCTTTTTCTGTCAATCCCACTATTTCAGTAGTCATATATCCTTTTTCAATCTTGTTACCTTCACTTGAACCGTCTCTTACAAACCCTAGTGCTTCGAACTTGTTTCCAAAAGGTTTAATTATGTCAGAATCATCTACTAAAATGACAGGACGTTCTCCTAAGTGTTTTACCATTTGTGCACTGTAGTTTCTTTGGACTTCTTTTGAAATGGAGTACTTCAGATTTCGACTTAGCCGGTCAATAGTATTTTTGATATCAATAGACTCGTCAAGAGCCACTCCAATTTTTCTAAGTACAACGCTTCCAGATTTTAAAATCCCATAAATAGACTGAGTAATGAA
>JAAZPT010000142.1 GCA_012797085.1 Christensenellaceae bacterium
AATGGTGTTCCAAGACCCCTATTCTGCCCTTAACCCACTAAAAAAGATATACACTTCCTTTGAAGAACCATTAAAGGTTCACGGCTTTAAAGATAAAGGAACAAGGGAAAAAATAATGCGTAACGTGCTTGACATGGTTAATATTCAACCTGATTACTTGTTCCGTTACCCCCATGAGTTTTCAGGCGGTCAAAGGCAACGCTTATGTATTGCCCGCGCCCTTGAAGTTTATCCTAAAGTTTTAATTTGTGATGAACCTGTATCCGCCCTTGACGTTTCAATACAGGCACAAGTTTTAAACTTGATGAAAAAAATTCAAACTAAGCTGGATTTAACATATTTGTTTATTGCTCACGACTTGTCAGTAGTACAATATATGTCGGATAGAATTGTGGTTATGTATTTAGGTAAGGTTGTTGAAATTGCCGGTAAAAACGAACTTTATGACAATCCTAAACATCCTTATACAAGGGCTTTACTATCTGCAATACCGGTACCCGTTATAGGCCAAAAGCAAAAGCGCCAAATACTGGGTGGCGAAGTACCAAGCCCTATAAACAAACCCACAGGTTGTGCATTCCACCCACGTTGCCCTCATGCTATGGATATATGTAAAAAAGTTAGCCCTACACTAATAAAAGAAGAAAATGGCGAACATCAAGTAGCATGTCACTTGCATAATAAGGAGGAAGCACTACAAAATGAGCAGGCAGTGTAACACATATTACTTTTTTGATAAAGGTATTTTGGCACCACAAGGTATGAGCAACGCTAAAGTGCATATTGTTACTGCAAAAAAAGATACTGCCAATAACCCTATGTTTACAGAGGGTTGGCAGGAGAACCCTATTTTGCCTTGGGAACCACGCTATGATAATGCCTATCCAAACGTTATTTTTGATAAAGAAACCGGCATTTATCATTGTTACTATACTATGTTTACACAAGATAGCGACTCTCGCGGAGTTTCTAAGGAAGAACGAGCAAGCAGAGCATATAAGCCCACAATGGGAAGAAGAACTTCTTTATGTTATGCTTGCAGCAAAGATGGCGTTAATTGGGAAAAACCTAATTTGGGCTTTATAGAATTTGAAGGAAGTTATGATAATAATATTCTTTTTCTCAACGCCCATGGTACAGGTGTGTTTTTAGACGAAGAAGAGCTTGACCCCAACAAGCGCTATAAGCTTGTTACTATGGTGGACTATCCAAATATACGCGACAATTCTTACATGGCGGTAGCTTTTTCTAAAGATGGCGTAAACTTTGGTAGGCTTATACCTTGGCCAAAATTCAAACCACCGGCCGATAGCCATAACTTCCCCTTCCGTGACCCAAGGGACGGCAAATTTAAAATGATAACCCGTGTTTGGGATAACGGGGTTCGTGTTTGTGCTGTTTGCGAAAGTAATGACTTTATAAATTGGTCTGAAGCAAGGGAAATTGCCAGGGGCGTGGGCTTTGAAAACCAAATATATTCAATGCCCATTATCCCCTATAATGGCATATACCTTGGCTTAGCCTCCATGTTTCATGAAGGCGACCGAGAAGATGAAAACTTTGACACTGTTGACTTGGAGCTATATGTAGGTAAAAGCGTACGTCATCTTGACCCTGTTGCCCCAGGAGAACATTTAATTGAAAGGGGCGCAGGCAAGTATCCCGACGGTGAATTTGACTGCGGTTGCATTTATGCAGCCAAACCCATAAAAATGGGCAATAAGTTTTGCATATACTACATGGGCGGTAACGGTCAACACACTAATTTCCGTGAAACATCCTTTGGAAGAGCTTTTATAGATTGTGATAAAATAGCCTATATTGCCCCTAAGGATGATGAAAGGGAAATGATTGTTCCTACCACTATGATGGTGTTTTATGGCAATATAATTGAACTTTTGTATGACGTTGAAGAAGGCGGCGAAATAAGCTTTTCAGTTCACCCCAGGTGGAATGCCCCAGCTTTTGATGGTTTTGATGAAAATAATGCTAAACTAACAGAAAGTGAAAACGGTTGGAAGGTGCTTAGCTTTGATAAGCCCTTTGATACCATTGATACCGGAGCTGCAACTTTAGTAATTAAAGCTAAAAAAGCTAAGGTATACGCCATAAAAGGTGATTTAACAGTAGCCAATCCCCGCTATTACGGAGGCGAAACATCATCATGATATTTTGCAAAAAATCAAATTTAAATAAGTATTCAGGCATCAATAAAAACCTTGATACTGCCATACAATTTATTATTTCTACCCCTCTGGCTGAATTAGCTATGGGTAGAAATGCCGTTGATGGCGAAAATGTTTTTATAAATCGTTTTGATTATGAAACAAAAGAAGCAAGCAGTTTGTTATACGAAAGCCATTTAAAATATGCCGATTTGCACTTGATTTTATCAGGTCAAGAAAAAATTTTGGTAGCCCCTCAGGATAGCCTTAATTTTGTTGAAGAAAACAAACTGGAAGACTATGTTGGTTTGCAAGGTGAAGAGAGGGCAGCTTTTAATATGGATGAAAGCTTTGCTTTAATTGTATTCCCCCATGAGGCCCATAAGGTTAAATGTATATGGGATAAGCCTGCTTTTGTAAAAAAAGCGGTTGTAAAAATACTAATAGAAAATTAGGAGGCATATAATGGACGACAGGGGTAAAGTAGTATTGGAGTTAATCCCTAAAAAAGGTAATCCAAGGAATAGCGAAGGAGCTTTTTTGCCTGTTAAAGATGGCATTATGTTTGTTTACAGTTCCTTTTATGGTGACATGGCTCGCGACCATACCCCAGCCGATATATCGGTAATATACTCATACGACGGGGCTAATACCTTTACAGAGCCAAAAACATTGTTTAAGGCTGAAGATTTTGATGCCATGAATATGATGAGCTTAAGCCTGTTGCGCTTAAAAAATGGCGATATAGCACTATTCTTTTTAATGCGTATAAGCTTTTATGATATGCAGCCCTGCGTTGCAATATCCAAAGATGAAGGTAAAACTTTTTCAGCGCCTAAGGTGTGCACAAGCAGAAAATCATACTTTGTAATAAATAATGATAGGGTTATACGCCTGCCGAGCGGCCGTATACTTGTACCTTTAGCAGAGCATGTTGCCCTTGCCCCTTCCGACGGTGTACCGGCATTCCATCCCGGCACACTTACTTATGTTTATAGTGATGACGAATGTGAAACATTCCATGAAACAAAAACTCCTTTAAGCCTAATAAACCCACACACAAAATCCGGCTTACAGGAGCCCGGCTGTATATCCCTTGGCGGAAAATATGTTTACAGTTGGGCAAGAACGGATTTGGGTTGTCAATATGAAATGTTCTCTCGTGACGAAGGCACAACATGGTCCACACCTCAGCCATCTATATTTACTTCCCCGCTTTCGCCCTTATCAATGAAACGTTTACCTGACGGAAAGCTGTTTGCTATATGGAACCCCATCCCCTCTTACCAAACAAGGTATGTTGACCCTAAAACAGGTGGAAGAACCCCCTTGGTATATGCTTTAAGCGATGATGAAGGTTTAACATGGTCCGAGCCGGTTATATTGGAAGATGATCCCCTATCCGGTTATTGTTATACGGCTGTATGTGTATACAATGACTCTATTTTGCTTTCCTATTGCTCCGGCAACGTAAGCGAACACAAAAGCTGCCTAAACATGACAAGGATAAGGAAAATACCTTTGGATAGTGTAACACATAGCGAAAAGATTCACTCCCCTGAAGGCGCTATGGGAATTGGCCTTAAGGATGAATATTAATTTGAAACAAATACTTGTTATACTTATTATATTAAAACTAATTTAGAATTATATATTATGTAACATCATGTTTAAACATTATAGCGAATATTTAGAGGATATAAATATAGCTAAAAACAGCATTGATAAATCTTTATTAAGAAAATTTGTTGATGTTAATAATTTGTGGTGCGATTTATACTGTTTACCCAGCTATAATAATCAAACATATTATTGTGAGGTTTATAAAAAAGAAAACGATGTATATATTATATATGCTAAAAACAGTTTATATTATCATGATTTAATGTGTTATATCAAAACTCGTACATTTAAAGAAGCTTTTGATGCACGTATTTCAAATCCACCCTCTAATATAATTTGTGGCATTGTAAAAGCAAGCGATAATTTTATTATGTTGTTAAAAAAATATGTAAACAATATAAACCCTAACTATGTATATAATTATTATGACCATAATGTAATAATAATAGACGGTATAATACAATGTATACGTGTATATAACAATAATAATACAATATATAAATCCGCTTATTATAATTTTATAAATGAAATAAATAAAGGTATGTTTATAGATGAAAAAGAAATAGAGTTAGCTAATAATTTTTTTGAGTTTGTAAATAATGAAATAGGTTTGCAAGAAAATACTTAAAAAATTTACAACTCAATTAATCACTAACATAAAAAATCCCAGTTTTATTATTAACTTGGGATTTTTTATATATATTCCAATTGACAGCCTAATAACATATTGCTATAATAAAAATGATCTAACATGAAGACTAAGCCATAGGCTTACTCTGAGGGAAAGATGCAAGATATATTATAAATAATTGTGCGTTTA
>JAAZPT010000143.1 GCA_012797085.1 Christensenellaceae bacterium
ACTGTTGGTTTATTTACCCTGATGATGCAGGCAGGCTTACATGTACCCGCAGATGAGGGCACAGAATTATCAATTTTTAATAATGTATATGCTGATATTGGAGATGAACAAAGTATAGAGCAATCTTTATCAACATTTTCATCACATATGAAAAACATTGTAGAAATATTAAAAAATGTAACTGAAAAAGATTTAGTATTGTTTGATGAATTAGGCGCAGGAACTGATCCAACTGAAGGAGCTGCTTTAGCACAAAGTATATTAAGTAAGCTGTTAGAAAAAAACATTAGATCTTTAGCAACAACTCACTATAGCGAATTAAAATCTTATGCACTATCAACACCCGGCATTGAAAACGCAAGCGTTGAGTTTAATGTTGAAACTTTATCCCCAACATTTAGGTTATCTATCGGTATACCGGGAAAAAGCAATGCCTTCGAAATATCAAAAAAACTTGGGTTATCTGAAGATATTATAGAGGCTGCCAAAGATTTGTTAAGTAGCGAAACAGTAAAGTTTGAGGATGTAATAGCAAATGCTGAATATCATAGGCAAATAGCTGAAAAGGAAAGAGCTATTGCTGAAGAAGTTCGCAAAGAAACAATACAACTTAGGGATGAAGCTGAAAAATTAAGAAAAAAAACAGAGGAGAACCGCGCAAACACCACAAGAAAAGCAAAAGAAGAAGCAAAACGCATTATGTTAGATGCCAAGCATAAGGCCGATGAAATATTAAGAGATTTAAAAAAGTTGAAAAATCAAGCAAACTTGCCTCATCACGAAATACTAAAGTTACAAAAGTCTTTAAATGATAACCTTGATAGTTTGAGTGCCGATTTGGTTCTAAAAAATGATGATGCATTTATGCCCCCTAAAGATTTAAATATAGGTGATAGAGTTTTGGTTGTTAACTTAAATACCGAAGCCGATGTACTAGCTCCTCCGGATGCAAAAGGTGAGGTTCAGTTGCAAGCCGGTATTATGAAGCTTAAGGCCCATATAAGCCAGTTAAAACAACTTAAAAATATTGAAACAACAAAACCCCAAACATCTTTTAACATAAAAAGAGATAGTTTAAATAAACAATCATTACCATTAGAAGTGGATGTTAGAGGTATGGCGTTAGATGAGGCTACTGTTGAGGTCGATAATTACTTATATCAAGCTTTAATGGTAGGTTATAAGGAAGTTTATATAATCCATGGTAAAGGTACGGGAGTGCTAAAAACCGGAATAAGCAAACATTTAAAGAATAAAAAACATGTGAAATCCTTCCGCTTAGGAAGATATGGCGAAGGTGAAGATGGCGTTACCGTTGTAAGCTTAAAATAAGGAGCAATTATGAATAAAAGTATAGTGCTTGTTGTTGATGATGATATAAATATAAATAGACTTGTATCGCTTTATCTTGAAAAAGAAGGATATGAAGTAATCTCCGCAACAAAAGGGGATATGGCCATACACGAATTTAAAAAGAATAATCCTGATATCATATTGCTTGATGTTATGCTCCCTGTTTTAGACGGCTGGCAAGTTTTAAGTGAAATACGTAAAACAAGCCAAGTGCCCATAATAATGTTTACAGCAAAGGATGAAACTTTTGATAAAGTTATGGGTTTAGAATTGGGAGCGGATGACTATATAACAAAACCCTTTGAACCCAAAGAACTAATAGCAAGAATTAAAGCCGTACTTAGAAGAACCCAATCCACTGAAAAAGAAAAAATAATACAATATAGCATGCTTTATATAAGCCTTAAAGAATATGTTGTAATGTACAAAAACAAAGTTGTGGAAATGCCCCCCAAAGAAATAGAACTTTTATATTTTCTTGCCATACATCCAAATACCGTATTTACAAGAGAGCAACTTTTGGAAAGCGTTTGGGGTTTCGAATTTTTTGGTGATAGTAGAACTGTTGATGTGCACATTAAACGTATTAGAGAAAAACTACCTGATTGCGAACAATTTGGTTGGCAAATTAAAACAGTGTGGCGCGTAGGTTATAAGTTTGAACTCAAAAATATGGAGGGCTAATAATGTTTCGTACATTATTTGGAAGACTAATGGCCTTGTTTGTTGCTGTTATAATTGTATTGTTAATTATGTTTTCTTTTATTAGTTATTATATAATTAGAAAGACTATAATTAGCGATAGAATGAAAGCATTAAAAACTGAAGCAAGAGATATTGCTAATATTGCCGCTAATATTGACTTAAGGGATTATTTTCAAAAATCGTCATTAGAAAACCATTTAAAATATAAAATAGATTCCGTACAAAAAGAATATGGTGCATATATTATTACTGTTGATAAAAACGGTAAAATAATTGATAACCTTATGGGTTTATATAAAGAAAACTATGATTTTGCAAGATCACTTGATGGTGATAAAGTATATAAGGCTCTTTTAACAATAATATCCGGAAAAGAAATTGAAAGCCAAGATTTAAAAATAGATGAGGTTGTTTTTACTGTGGGAGTACCTTTTATACAAAATAACAGTGTTCAAGGTGCAGTTTTTATACATACAGCGGAACAAAAAATAAAGGCTGAATTTACCAACATATTTTTATTGTTAGTTGGTTTGTTTATTGTTGCTGTAGCACTTTCCGGTTTTGTTGCAGCTTTTTTTACAAAAAAACTAACTGATCCACTATTAAGTATGGAGGCTGCTGTAACAGATTTTACAAACGGTAAATATTCAAGAAGGGTTGAAGAGGTTGGTACAATAGAAACAACCCATTTAGCTAAGTCCTTTAATATTATGGCTAATAAAATAGAGCAAACCGAAAAAAACAGGCGTGAATTTGTTGCAAATGTATCTCACGAATTAAGATCTCCGGTAACAAGTATTAATGGATATATTAAGGGTATGTTGGATAAAACAATTCCCGAAGATAAAATAAATCAATATCTATGTATAGTATCAGAAGAAACAGAACGTTTAACTAAACTTATAGAAGATTTATTAACATTAAGTAGGCTTGAAAAAGACAAAATAATCCTTGATTACGAAGCATTTAACATTAATGAACTTATTAGACGTGTTATAATTACAAAAATTGGAGTTATTGAGAACAAAAATATTGAGATCGATACAAATTTTGAAAACGAACCACTTATGGTCTACGCTGATAAAAATAGAATAATGCAAGTTTTAAATAATTTATTAGATAACTCTGCAAAATTTGTTGATAATAATGGTTGTATTAATATTTCAGTAAAAACCAGTAATGATAAAGCTATAATAAATTTTACCGATGATGGTATAGGCATAAAAGAAGAAGATTTACCTTTTATATTTGAACGATTTTATAAACACGATAAATCAAGAAATGTAGATAAAGGTACCGGTTTGGGGCTTAGTATATGCAAGCAAATTATGGAATTACACAATGAGAAAATAAGTGCATTAAAAAATGACAATGGGGCCAGCTTTGAGTTTAGTTTACAATTATTTAATAAAACACAAATATAAATGCATTTGAAAGTATTGTAAATAAATGTTAAACTGATTATAATCTATTGCATAATATTATAAATATTTTTTAAAATCATATGCAAAATTATATAGCAAAGGAGTAGTTGTATGAGTAACAAAATTACCAACAACCAAAAACTCTTGGACTGGGTCCAAGAAATGGCAGAACTATGCCAACCTGATGAAATTTACTGGTGTGATGGTTCAGAAGA
>JAAZPT010000425.1 GCA_012797085.1 Christensenellaceae bacterium
AAATCTTGTGCTTTAATTTCGGCAAAATAAATGCCATCGACACATTTCTGCCAATTTGTCACACTATTTTCCATACATTTGCAGAAAAATTGTTATACGATGACAAAACAATCATTGATATCCCTCTTTCTTGCATCATTACTGCTAGTTGCTGCTTGCAAAAACGGGAATGAAGAACCGGCCAGACCATTTCCCACTCCTCAGGTCCCTGCAATGCTCGGAAGCAATCTGCAGCAGGCATTCCAATATGTCTCCCTACACTTCTGGGACAAACTATACGCCCCCGGAGTTGAATATTCCAAGGATACCTCGCTGGTGATGGGAGTTACTCCCGATGATTTTGAAGAGGCATTCGCCACATATCTCACAGCGCTGGACAATGTGACCCTCCCTGTAATGAAGGATGCTCAGGACACAATGCTTATCCGAGCAGCCAGACACCAACTTTCCCATCCTGAGAGTAAAATTTGGAAAACCATCACCGAACTCTCCGAGAAATATCTCTACGACCCTAATTCTCCCTACAGAAACGAAGAGATGTTTCTTCCCGTGCTGACTCATCTTAAAGAGTCGCCTTTCACCACCGAAAAAGAGAAAACACATTACACCCACTTACACCGCCTATGTTCCTACAATCGCATTGGAACTCCGGCTGCAGACTTTAAATATACGCTCAAGAATGGCCGGACAGGTAATCTACACCGGATAAAAGCCGAGTATGTGCTGCTTTTTTTCAGCAATCCGGAGTGCCAAAACTGCAAGGAGATAATTGATGCCCTCGCCACTTATCCCGAATTGTCGCAACTGATCGACCAGAAAACGCTTGTTGTACTCAACATCTATCCTGATGCCGACCTGGCCGAATGGTACGATTATCTGCAGAACTATCCCGAGAACTGGATCAACGGATATGATCAGGATCTGGCACTAAATATGCAAACCATCTATAATATCCGCGCAATACCCTCACTATATCTTCTTGATAAAGATAAAAATGTCATTTTCAAGGATGCTCCACCTGAGAAAATCATCTCCTGGTTGACCAGGATAGCGGACTGAGACCGGTTTTTCAACTATTTATCGCAAAATTACTATCTTTGAGCCCTTATTTATGAGAATCACATTCCCTGCTGGTCGTTTTGCCTTCCCGGCACTACTCTTCGCAGTCCTTTTGTTGTCACAAAATCGGGCTGCGGCGCAGTATTATACATTAGGCAACGACCCCGCAAGCGCGAAGTGGTCCGTCATACAGGGGGATACATACAAGGTGATTTATCCGCAACAGACAGATTCCCTGGCAAGAAGATACCTCTATCTTTTCGAGAAGCTCCGGCACACCAATCTCACCGGACTCAAGATTGAATCACCTAAAATGCCCATAATCCTGCACCCTTACACCACAACGAGCAATGCCACCGTAGTATGGGCTCCCAAACGAATGGAAATATTCACCTCGCCACCGGCGACCGGCGGATATGCCCAGAACTGGGAAACGCAGCTTGCTCTTCACGAAGGACGGCACCTCGGGCAAATGCAGCACTATACAAAGGGCGTGTTCAGTTTTTTCAACATACTCTTCGGAGAGCAGTCGTTAGCGTTGGGCATAGGATTTTACCCTTCGGTATGGCTACTCGAAGGCGATGCAGTCCTCAACGAGACCGACTTTTCCAATGCCGGCCGAGGTCGCAGCGGAGAATTTTTGATATATTACAGAACGGCATTTTTGCAAGGCGACATACGTTCATACGACCACTGGAGGTATGGTTCATACCGCCATTATGCTCTAAACAAATATGCCTTCGGCTATATGCTGGCAAGTATGATGAGATATTCTTCCGGCAATTACTATGCTACCGGTGACGCAATGAATATCCAGGTAAAAAGATGGTGGGACTTCTTCGGCGTATGGAATACCAGCTTTATTAGGGCCACAGGATATACACCGAGAAAACATTGGCGTTTTTTAACCCCATTTATGAGTGAAGTATGGCAGAAAGATTATCTCAGCAGAGGACCCTATCACATAGCAGAGCCATTACTTGCCAAAGAACCCCGTATATACACCGATTATACCGATATTATCCCGACTAAAAAGGGTATTATTGCAACTAAAAGCGGGTACCACGACTCCAGGACACTTTTATCGATAGACTCTCACGGAAAGGAACGCAGGATAAGACCCTTCGCATACACCACAAGCGATATCATATCTGACGGTGATAGTACCTTAATCTGGGCGGAAACAGTACCTGACTTGCGCTGGGAACTACAGAACTACTCCATTATACGCAGCTACAATCTCAATACCGGTAAAATAAGGGATATCACCTCTCGCACCAAATATTTCAATCCTGCACTCTCTGCCGACGGACAATCTCTCTATGTCGTGGAATATCTCATAGGAGGAGGCTCCCGTCTGGTGCAATTAGATAAAAAAGAGGGGTGTGTGACAAAAAGCATTCCCGCACCGGATGGAGGCCAGATTACAGAAGTAGCACAGATCGGTGACTTACTTTATGCACTGATTATTACAGAATCCGGAATGGGACTCTATAGAACTGAGATATTAAAAGACGACGGTATCTGGCACAATGAAATCCCTGACCAACATAAATACATTCAGAACCTGACTGTTAATGGCAGAAGCCTCTGTTTTACATCCGACCTGGACGGTCTTGTCAACAGTTATATCTACCACCCCGACCTCAAACTGATGCGCAAACTCACAAACTCGCGCTTCGGAGCTAAATATCCGCATATCGACAATGACTCCGGACGTCTCTATTGGGCCGACTTCGGATTAAAAGGTTATCATCCCGTATCGGCTCCTCTGGACTCACTCGACTGGAGAGTTGCAGACTTCGATGAACCCTTTGTAAATGGTATTGCCGAACACCTTTCACGTCAGGCAAAACTCAATACCGAACCTCTTTCCGAAGAGGAAAATGCTGCACTAAAGGCAAGAATAGATTCCCTCCCCGCACAAAAATACAAGAAATTACCGCACCTATTCAGAATCCACTCCTGGGCCCCTTTTTATGCCAATATCAACAGGATTATGAATATGAGCTACGAGCACTTTTATCAACTTGTATCAGCCGGCGCTACAGTCATTTCTCAGAACGATCTGAGCACAGCCACAATGCAACTGGGATATTCATATCACAAAGGATTCCACTCCGGACACCTCAACTTCAACTACTCAGGATTGTATCCTGTATTCGAGGTAGCGGTGGATTACAATGACAGATATCGCATCAACACCACTATTGAGGAGGTACACCACAACCTCCAAAGCCAAATCACCGAATTAGACGACGAGGAACCTATCTCCGGGGAGATATATCCGATCAGATACACTATTGATAGTACTGATATCCCCTCCTGG
>JAAZPT010000144.1 GCA_012797085.1 Christensenellaceae bacterium
AAGCGGCTATCTCATCACTATTTAAAAACTTTTTGTTTATGCTTACGTTTTTAAAATTCTTTAACAGTTGAGTATCCTCTTCAAACCTTGCGCCGTCACCGTATATTGCAAACTCCAAATCATCAAATATTTTATTTTTAGATAATTCAATAATGGCCTTTTGAGTAATATCGTTTGCATATGTCTTTGCTGAAAAGGATTTTATAGTAAGTATCTTTTTGCGCTGTTCCACAGGTTTTTTAATATAATTAAATTTATCTATATTAATATAATTATGTATTACCGAGCAATTGCTGTTTGGCCAATCCACGCCATAATCTTCAAAGGCTTCATTCTTTGAGTATTCCGAAACAAACACTATATGTATGTTTTCTTTATATTTATGATTAAATACTTCCTTCCAAAGCTCCATACGTTTTTCGGAGTTTTTCTTTTCTTTTTTCAACTCAACATCATTATTTTCATAATTAAATTTTCTGCGCCACCAGGGTTGTATATCTGCACCGTGTACCCATATAATAAGCTTATTGTTTTCTAAATTATCCTTAACGCCATCCCATATGGATCTGTTTAAAAAATGAACACATAGGGTTAAGCCTTTAATATCCTTAAGGGCTTGTTTTAATATAACTGAATTAATCTCCGCTATGTTTATGCCTTCATATTCCCTTAAATAAAAACATTTAAAAGGGTTAACCACAATAACATTTGATACCAATCCCTTATTAAAAAATGCTTTAACCCTGCTGTGTACAAACATATTGCGATATATATTATCATATGACGGGTAAATATTGCTTAAAAATACAATGCCGTCCAAACTGTTTTTAATTGTATTTATGGCCTTTGTTTTATTTAAATAATATTTAATAACTTTTATCAGTTTTTTTAGTCGCCAATAAATTTTCTTTAATATTGTTTTAAACTTCCAAAATATTGTTTTTATGGTGGTTTTAAACCTCCAAAAAGCTTTTTTTAATATCAACATATATGCCCCTTATTTTGACTTTATTAATTCAATTTCCTTGCTTATTGTTTGCTCAAAACCCGACTGACTGCGTACCCTCTCCGCCGCAGCTTGAGATAGTTTTTCAAACAATTCCGGCTCATTATATAGTTTTATAATAGCATCAGCCACTCCCATATAATCCTCCGCATCAACAAGTATGCCGCAGTTTTCATCAACAAACTCCGGTATGGCTGCAACGGCATTGGCTATTGGTACAAGCCCGCTGCTCATAGCCTCATCCCTGCTTACCCCTTGGCTATCCATGCGGCTTGTTCCTATATATACTCCATATTCCTTATGCAAGGCCGCAATTTCATCCCTGGTTAAGAATTTTCTATTAATACTTACATTTTTAAAGTTTATTAAATCTTTAGTATCTTCTTCAAACCTTGCACCGTCGCCATAAATAGCAAACTCCAAATCATCAAATATTTTATTTTTAGACAACTCCACTATGGCCTTTTGAGTAATATCGTTTGCATATGTCTTTGTTGCGAAGGATTTTATTGTAAGCATTTTTTTGCGTTGTTCCACAGGTTTTTTAATATAATTAAATTTATTTGTATCTATATAATTATTTATTATGGAATAATTGCTTTCCGGTAAGTTAATATCATAATCCTCTATAGCTCCATTTTTTAAATAGTTTGATACAAACACAAAATGTATGTTTTCAAAATTTTTGTTGTTTAAAATATCCTTCCAAAACAATTTACGTTTTTCAAAGTTTGCTTTTTCAGCATCTATAGCCTCTTGGGTTTCATGTAAATAGGCCCTGCGCCACCAGGCTTGTATTTCGGCACCATGTATCCAAACAATAAGGCTTAATTTGTTTAAGTTATCTTTTATACCATGCCACATATTTTCTGTTAAAAAATGAATGCAAAGTTTTGCTTTATCTACATTATTAAGGGCCTCCTTAAGCAATTCTTCGTCCACTTCAAGTACATTAACACCATCAAACTTCCTCAATTCAAAGCCGCTAAAATAGTTTACCACTAGCACATTCGGTTCAAAACCTTTATTTTTATATTCCATGCGCCTTGAATGTACAAACATGTTGCGATATATGTTTTCGTCTGAAGGGTATAAATTGCTTACTATAGTGGTTTTATTGTTTAAATAATCCCTAATAAAATCTATAATACTTTTTTTATGTAGCAAGCTTATATTATCAAAGGCTGCAATACCGGAGCCCTTTACCCTTAAGCCCAATATTATATTTTTTGCGCCTTCTACAACATCCAGCTTAAACTCTTTTTTAACAGGAACTATTTGGGTATGTATATTCTCTTTTTTATCATTTAAGCTTTTGATAATTATATTTAAATCAAGATTTAGTTTTCCAATTAACATTACATAATAATCAATATTGTTTTTTAGACTATCTATATCATAGAGCTTTTGTGAATATATGTTTTCAATTTGATCCTCTTCAAGCTCACTTATAATGTACAGCTTGTCGTTTTTATAAAACAATTTTAAGGGTATATAAACAGGTACTTTTACTTTACCAAATACATCCTTTATGTTTTTTGATTTGGATAGGCTTTTATTTTGTTTCAACAACACTTCTGCTATGTATTCCAACTTGTTTGGCTTAATATTTTCTATTATTGAAAAATCCCCTGACATAATACTTTTCTTTTTTGCTTTTGCTATTTTTATTTTTTGCCTTGTTTGAGGAGACATATTTATAGTGTATTTAAATAGATTATATATTCTTCGTAAAAAACTTTTACCTGTCCAATAAAAAGTTTTTAGTCCGGTTTTTAATTTCCAATATAATTTTTTTATATTATCCATAGTAGGCTCCCAATCTGTAAAGATACTTGTTTTAATAAGTATAACATAACAGCTGGTAATTTTAAATTATAATTTTTGTTGACCTTTGCTTTATAATTTTATATTATTAGTTATAACAACAATTAAATAAGGAGAATATTATGAAGAACATTGCTATAATCGGGGCGGGAAACATTGCCGAGTACATGGCAAAAACCATAAGGCTTATGGATGGGGTGAAGCCTTATGCCATAGCCTCCAGAAGTTTGGAGAGGGCAGAGGAGTTTGCTAAAGATCAAGGCTTTGAAAAGGCCTATGGCAGTTATGATGAATTAGTTAAAGATGATGCCATAGATTTAGTTTACATAGCCACACCCCATAGTCACCATTATGAGCATATAAAACTATGCTTGGAAAACAATAAGCCTGTGCTTTGTGAAAAGGCTTTTACAGCAAACGCAAAACAGGCAAGGGAAGTTTGCGAAATTGCCAAAAACAAAAATCTTTTGCTTGCTGAGGCAATTTGGCCCAGATATATGCCCATACGTAAAATGATAGATGATATTTTAAAAAGCGGTGTACTTGGAGAGCTTTGCATGCTTACAGCAAATATCGGATATGACATACAGGATGTACCCAGAATATTTTTACCCGAGCTTGCCGGTGGAGCGCTTTTAGATATTACAATTTACCCCTTAAACTTTGCTTCAATGTTTTTCGGTGATGATATTGAACACTTTGATACAAGTGTTCAAATGTTTGAAACCGGCGTTGATAAACAGGAAAACATTACATTGCATTATACCGACGGCAAAATAGCATGTCTTACAGCTACAACAATGGGGATAGGGGATATGAGCGGAACAATTATGGGCAGCAAAGGATATTTGAATGTAGACAATGTAAACTACCCTAAGCACTTAAAGCTGTATATTAAAAAAACGGGAAAAACGGAATACTTTGATGCCCCGCCTCAACTTACAGGTTTTGAGTTTGAAGTTCAGGCTGCCCTTGATGCCATAGATATCGGCGCCTATGAATGCCCACAAATGCCCCATAGCCAAATTATAAAAATGATGGAGCTTATGGACAGCATACGAAATAGTTGGGGTATGAAGTTCCCCTTTGAATAATGTTCCACGTGGAACATTATTATTTTTAAAAAAATCAATTATAAATAACAAACAAAATTGTTCCACGTGGAACAATTTAAAAAAATATAAATAGGTAGTGGAATACTACCTATTTATATTGCAAAAAATAAAAAAGGCAAAAAAAGAATGCGGGGGGACCACATTCTCTTTCGCGAAGGGGTAATATTATTTTGGAGGGTAGAGTTTTAAAAAAGAAGTAACTTTTTTACGAAAAACTACTTAACAACGATAAGACTATAACACAAGGCTTGCTAAATTTTCAATAGAAAAAAGTAAATTTAGTTAAATATCTATAAATTTAAGTTAAATATCTAAATTTTTTATTGAATTATATCCTCTTTTTGTGTTCTTCTACTCTTATTTTATTATACAATGTAGTAATTTATAATATAGAATTAAATATTATTCTCTTCATTTTTATTATCTAATATATCTTTGGTGTTCATTTCACTAAGTATTGATTTTATTTTTTGTGGAAAGGGTATGCCCATAGCATTTAAGTTTTCCAAAAAACTCAGGGCTTCGTTAGCAACATAAAATAATATAGTTGCATTTCTAAAGGCCGTGTTTGCACCAATGGCAGTATCGAGCATATATGCCAATATAACGCTCAGCATAATCATGGCTTTTTTAGCCAAGCCCTTTGCTCCTGCAATGCTGGATAATTTTCCGTCGTCGGTTTTGTTGCTTTTCCCATATAGGGCTACAAGCATACCGGATATATAGTCTATTACTATACAGCCAAGCAAAACATTCAGCAGGGCATCACATCCACCGAACAAACCCGATATTGCCCCAAAAAGGGCGGATATATATTTTATAATATTTTGTTTCATAAATCTCCTCTGTTTCTTATATATAGTATTAATGAGAGTATTGTCGCACTACCAATGCCCCTTATTTTTAAGCGAACATGGTGAAAGTTTTTAGTGTTTATAGCTATGCGTGTATTAATGTTTTCTGAAAAGTTGCCCTCCCTTATTGTTTTCCATTCGGGATTATCAATTGTATCAAAGGATATATCTACGCCATAGCTCCCTTGGCCTTTAATATTAAGCTCCAGCCTGTCTATAAAGCGATTATCGGGTAAGCGTAATGCAATATCCGCCGTTTCCGCAAACCAGGGTAAATTTGTTTCCTCAATGCCTCCATTGCTGTTGTCAGTGCAATAAATATTGTTTTCATCATCAACAATATAGGCTCTGCCGTTTATGGCTATGGCACTTAGGACTGTTATATCGCTCCACCTGTACCAATTTCTATACTCCGTGCTGTAGACATATATGCCGTCATTTTTTGTACATAGCATTAAGTTGCCTCCTAAGGCGAAGGCTATGGCGCCCCTCCAATCAGGAGAGTTTAAATATGTATCCACCAATTCAGCGCTATGGCGATAGCTGCAAACACCTTGGCTTGATACATAGTATAGGCTGTTGCCGATTTGGCACAGACTTTGAGGACTGTTCCTTTCAACACCTAATGCTATGTTTCTGCTAACCCTGTAGTTAGCCGGGCGATTGCCTGAAATTTTAAATATCTCATCTTCGCAGAACAAAAGCAGTTCATCATCAAATACATGTAAAGCTGTGAAGGGCTGTTTGTTGTCAAGGGTCATTGCAAAGCTATCCGTGCTTATGCCGTTGAAAACATAAAAGTTACAGGGATCACCAAGCTTTGAGGCAAAAACCTCATGGCCTTTGCTGCCCCAAAGGCGATTATTCCAAACGCAAATATTATCCATATCGGGCAATGTACGGGAAACTGTTATAGTAGTATGATACCTTGGAGAATTTAATATACCGTTGAACACTATTGTATTTTCACTAACATGGCAAAGTATGCGGCTGCCGTTAAGGCTTTCGCCCTGTTGTTCCTCTATGCCGCTAACTTGTACGGCATCTCCAACCTTAAACTGTACACCTATGCCCTGCACCGATAGAGCTACAAACACCGATGTCAGTTCAACAAACTCCTGAGCTTGGCCGTCGTATTGATGCAATGTGTTTGTGTTCAGATTCAACCACGTTTCTCCCGGCAGAGCCGTTGTCGGCTGTATATGATCTACATAATTTATTTGATAGATTGTACCGTCCTCTTGGGCAAGGGATAGGCTTACACTACCTTGGCTTATGAATTGCGCCTCCAATTGAGTTACGCTATGGTTTTGTGGCGAGTATATAAGCTTATCGGGAAATATTATAATATTGCCGCCCATGGATACTATTTGCTTTTTACCCGGGGACAGTGTGGCAAGGGCGGCATTTTTATAATAGAGGGAGTTGTCCCTAATCTCTATAAGGGCATCATGGGCAAAAAGCTGTGTAGCTGTTGCATGGCTTGCAATTTTATAAAGGGGCGGCCTTGTGGATAGGGCGGGGTAGTTATGGGGCGACATATTTAAGCTTTGTACAAACTGATTATTCTTTGCCTTTATTGGGTGGGCAAGTCCATTAAAGGTGGAAATGTTCAAAATTTGTTGCTTTGTTTGTTTTATCCTTTTTAAAAACATAATCATCCTCCTTACATTTTTACTATACCACGAGGGCTTTTTTAAAAGTCAAAAAAACGCCCTTTTATTATGGCATCAAAGAAGCGCATCATAGGGCTTTGGTGAGTTTTTAAAAAATATTCGGTGGGGGAGTTTTTATATATTATTCAACTTATAACCCCCCAATTGTAAACTTTTATATAAAACTATTAACAAAATTTAAGTTTTGGTATATAATAAAGTAACATGTTAAATATACAAATAGTTAGTGTTGTTTCCAATAATTACAAGATTTAGTGGTTGAATCCTTTGCCAAATTTTACACAATGTTGACAATTAGCTAAAATGTACTATAATAAATATACTTTAACAAGTGAATAACTTGTATAAAGCAAAATAAATAATGGTATTTTGGAGGAAAGATGAAAGCAAAAGTTTTCACCCTTTTATTAGCAGTATTGTTATTAGGCTCAACTGCTATGGGTGAATCCGTTATAAGCGATGGTTTTGAATTGGGTATAGGTAGCCAAAGCGTAAGCCTTTTAAAATATTTAGGTGAAGATGCTGAAGTAATTATACCTGACAATTATGCCGGACTTCCCCTTACAACAGTGGGTGATAAAGCCTTTTACGAAATGGAACATATAATAGATGTAGATTTACCCGATACTGTTGTTGAAATTGGTGATAAAGCATTTTATGGCTGTAGCGGTTTAGAGTTTATATATATACCAAGCAGTGTTATGCATATAGGTTATGATGCTTTCGCTAATTGTGATAATTTGATGCTGAACTTTGAGGACGGAAGTTACGCCAAACAATATGCCATGGCTTTGGATTTGGAATATCAATTCTATGAAAAAGAGGGTAGCAACGGGCTATCACAGATATATGGTGAGCCAATATATACTGAGCCTGTTATTGAAGATGAAAGCCTTGATTTGTATGAAAGTGTAGACGTTATAGATACATACCCCGAAACAACGGAAAATCAACTTCAAACAACAGCCCCGTAAAGACGGTACAAAGCCGTCTTTTTTATTGCCTTGGTTTGCTTAATCAAGGCTTATTTGTTTTTATCTAAGTAATATTTTATTAAAATTATAAAAATAAAAAATTTTATATACTTTTTTCATAATTCAAAACCTTTAAAAATTTTACAATTTTTTTACAAAATAAACATAACAAACATAAACAGCTATTTTGTTATAGTTAATATATTATTTTTATTTTATTGCGACGAAAATAATAAATATTTTGTCCTACTAAAATAGTATACATTCTAAAAACTTATGATATAATATTTTTCGGCTTACGATAGATAATATCAAGAGTTTTTTATTTGATTATAAAAAAGGACGATTATTATGATTAAACAAAAAAGACGCTTAAGAGCTTTAATTTTTGCAATATTAATTGCTTTATTTATGGTGCAAGGTTTTCAGCCTGTTGTTAAGGCAGGTGCAACCACACCCCAAGAAGTGCTTGATGCTTTTCCTGACCCTCAGTTTAGAGCATATATAGCAAACAAGTTAAAAATAAATGAGACTAACTTAAGTTTAAATTTAATTAACAACAACAAATCGAAATTTATAGAAATAAAAATTGAAGCCCCTTACTCTCAAGGTTTAAGCAGCCTTAAGGGTATTGAGCTTTTTAACAATACAATAAAATATTTAAAGCTTTACGGAACATCCCTTGCCAATTTAGACGACATTGTAAATGCGTCTTCAAATTTACAGGAATTATGGGTATACAATAATGCCGTTGATTTTAATGTGGCAAAATTACCGGAAATAAAGGCCGTTGGTAAAATGAGTTATTTTGCTTTATACAATACAAATGTGGTTTTACCCAGGAATGTTTTTAGTTCTCCCCCTACAAAGGAATTATTTAGTTCATCATGGTATAGAAGGCAATTAATTTTAGCGGAAAGCTCCTTTTTTGAAACGGACGGAGTTCACGCCGGCGATGATGTACAAGCTAATTTTTTAGGCTATTTTAAAAATGCCACCCTTATAGATTTAGAGCAAAACAACAACCCAAACAACCCTAACGGCATTACTATAAGTGATTTTTCAGCTTTTATCGGCTTACAAACATTAAAATATTCAGAGTATGACTTGAACGAGGCAAAAACCTTGTTCCCCGATGATGCTTTTCGTGCCTATGTTGCAGGAGTTTTGAATGTTGATGAAGGCAATTTAACCCATTATAATTTAACAAACAATTTAAGGCGAGGTAACGGTAAGTGGGGCATATGGTTTGTTAA
>JAAZPT010000145.1 GCA_012797085.1 Christensenellaceae bacterium
TAATTATAATAATAAAATCTATTTTTATGCAAAAATAGAAAAATCACTCAATTATTAAAAAAACAACAAAACTTTTAATAATAAAAAAGAACATAGCCAAGAATTTTTTAGCTATGCTCTTTTTTTATTAATTAAATTAACCCCTACACATACGAATGCAAGCTGGGCAAAAGCGTATTAACCCCCACATAAGTAAATATTACACAAATAAAGCCTATTATTGCAAACCAGGCGGTTTTTTTGCCACGCCAACCTTTTGATATTCTTAGGTGCAGGTATATGGCATATATTATCCAGGTAATAAGTGCCCAGGTTTCTTTGGGATCCCATGCCCAATAGCTGCCCCAGGCAGCCTCTGCCCAAATTGCTCCTGTAATAATAACTACGGATAGGAATAAAAACCCTGCAGCAATGGCTCTGTAGCTTAGGTCGTCCAACTTTTCGGGATCCGGTATGTGTTTTTGGAAAAAACTGTCCTGACCAAACTTGTCCCTCATTATGTACATTCCTGATATGCCGGCTGCAACCGCAAAGGATCCGTAAGATATTATTGCAAGGCCAACATGTATAGCCAACCAGTTAGACTGTAGGGCGGGCATAAGGGGTCTTACGGACTTATCCCTCATGGCGGCATAACCTATTATTAAAAATAGTATAGGTGTTACAAAGGTGCCCATAGCCTTAAAGGAAAACTTCTTTTCAAAAATTAAGTAGCATAGGGCTATTCCCCAGGCGAATGTGGTTGCAAATTCGTATTGGTTTGATAAGGGAAGCCTGCCGGCATTTATTGTCCTTGCTACAAGGGCAAGGGTATGAATTATTATTCCTATAAGCACAAAGTTTCTGCCATAGCTTCCTAACTTGTCCTTTTTATTTACAAAAAACAATATAAACAGCACCATTGATATAAAGTATACTCCTAAAGCTACGTAAAAGAGCATTGTTTCAAGCCTTGCTAAATCCACTTATTTGTCCTCCCATTTTTTAATTATCTTTGTTAATTCTTCTTTGTATAGATTATCGTTCCCGTAAGACTGTGACCATAGGTAAACTTTGCCATCGTCTACAACAATCCTTAATTCCTTAGGCCTTAAGTAGAAGGCTAGCAATAAACCTAAAACTTGAAGAAGTCCTCCAAAGGCTGCAAAGGCAATGCCGGGGTCATGGTTTATTTGCAATAGGGTATACATTTCCGGCTTGTCTACAACAAACTTGTATTCCTTATACTCAATAGCATTTCCCATACGGGCAAGGCCCATATCAACCCTTTGCTTGTTATAAAACAGGGCATATAGCATCACCGGATTATTGGGCAGAGGGCTCAAATTTTTCATGGCCATGGGGTTTGCCATATCTAAGTCCGGAAAGAAATTTACAAGCTGAAGGACGATTTTTTCATTATCCTCAACAAAGTATTCGGTATTATACAGTATTTTTTCACTATAGGCTTTGTCGTCCTTATATAAGTTGGCATGTACCGCCCAGCCTGTAGCGTTTTGATATATCTTTATATCTTTCCCTCTAAAGGGATAATTTACCATTGTTTGCCCGCTGTTTACAGGGAGCCCTTTTTCAAGTAGTGTTAGGGAAGTGATGTATTGGCTTACTGCCATATCATTATCCAGTTGCATTTCAAAATCATCTATCTGAACTTGATAATCTGTTCCTTCCACATTATGAACCGTGCCAGGAACTCCATATACATAAACTTCATAGCCGGTATAACTGCCATAGGCAAAGGCTAAAATTATAATTATCAGGGATATATGGGTTAACCAGGAGCCTAAGTGGCCCATAGGGTTTTTATTTTTAAAATATACTTTTTTACCCTCAAGGCTTTGTGATTCAAGTTTTCTAAAACCTAAATCCTGTGCAAAGTCTTGAATTCTGTTTTCTTCTATATCAAGGGTAGTCCACTCTTTATATTCTTCCAAAATTCGTTTTATATCCGGCTTTTTTGTAACCCTTTTCATAATTGGAATAAAGCGCCTTATGCTGCAAAAAAACAGGTTTATAATAAGCAGAACCATAAGGCCGATATACCAAAAAGAATAATAAACCTTACTCAACTCAAAGGTTTTTATCATTTCATAAAAAAAGCCCTGATAGTTGCTTGCATAATACGCGTCCGGCTTGTTTTGAGGTATAAGTGTACCTACAATTGAAAATATGCCAATTACAATAAGCAGTATTATTCCAAACTTCATTGAATGTAAAAATTTGAAAATTTTCTTAAATATATTGTTATCGCTGGATTTCATGTTTGTTCCTTTACTAAAGCTAAATATTTATTGATAAAATCAATGCATTTTATTGCTTATTCTTATAAAAAACACCACACAAGCATTAATATAATGGATTTGTGTGGTGTCCTTTTTATCTAATGAATAAAATATTTAGTCAAATTTATTTAAAAATTAATTTAAATTGGCTGTATGTTCTTTGAACAGGGCTTCTGCCTTATCATAATATTCAAGAACTTTAGAATAGTTGTGTATAGATGTGGTGCCGGGTACCGGCCCTTGAACATAGTCGGCCTCTACCTTTTTAGAGTAAGCCAAGTAATAATCGCCCCTGGAGTAAGCATCCCTTGCAGCTTGTATTACTTCTTCATTTACGCCTGCTTTCATGGCGGCTATTATTGCCTCTTTAAGTTCTGCTTGAACTTCCCTAACTTTAAAGTAGCGATCGCTTGCGTTGTTTTGAAGTAGCTTTGTAAAATTAATCAAATCGTCTGCGGTTTTAACATGCTCGGATGTATGGCATTGCATACACAAATTCATTGCTGCTTCGCTTTCAAAAACTGAACCGGATGCGTTGTGGCTTCTATATTCTGTGCCATCTTCAGCAACTTCTATAGGCATGTGGCAGTCTACGCAGGAAAGTCCCATTTTTTGGTGTGTGCTTCCCTGGAACATTTCAATATCGAGGTAAGAGCCTGTACCATAGGTTTTTATTCCTGTTGCCTCATCATAAACAACGCCGTCTAACAAAGCATCGTTGCTTTGGTTGGGGTTTTTGTTTGTACATTCTACTAAGGCATCATAAATGCCGTCAAGGTCATAGCCGTTCTTGTGTACATCATATACGCCTTCAAGATCAGATGTAAGTGCCTCTAAACCTGTAAATACTGTATGACATTGAGCACAAACAGCTTCACCCGGTGCAAAGTTAGGTATATCATCGGTGATTTTGCTGGAATAAATTGAATTTGTTGTTAAAATTTCCCCGGGTTGGTTGCCATGGCATAGATAGCAGGACCAGAAATCCATTCCGGGATTGTCATCCTTTACATCAGACCATGTTATATTTAAAACATCGTCACCATATTTTTTATAAGCCCATTCATAACCTGATGAGTGGCAGGCTAAGCAGGATACGGAAAAACTTTCAGGTGTAGTAGGATAAGCGGCTGTAAATGTTTGCTCCAATTTAGAGTGGCCGTTTTCAGCGAATATACCAAACTGATCAATATCCTCTTGGCTGGCTTCTCCGCCCTTTCTAAAGGACTCAACAACATGGGGGAATTGCTCATACCAGTCATCAGCATTTTTAACATCTTCAAAATTTTCTACCCTGGATTCCGGTACAAATTCAGATGTAATGGCACGGCGTGGATTACTTGCAAAAACAATTGAAAGGCATAACAATAGGCCTATAATTAGTAATAATCCCACCAGCCTTTTTCCCTTTTTCATGATAAAAACTCCTTTGTATAATTATTTATTTGTTTATATTATACTTGTAAAAAGCTTTATTTACAAGTGATTTTTAAATATTGTGAAAAATTTGTTGATATTTTGTTTTTAGCTATATAAAGCATTACATTATCTATTTCAAGTCAAATAAAACAATAAAAATACAAAAGATGATATTAAGCTGTAATAATGTTATAATAATTATAGAAACTTTCTTTGAAATAATAAATGATGGAGATATAAATGATTAAAATAAAAGGTACACACAATACAGCATTGGTATTCACAAATGATTTAGAGCCCCAGGCCGAAGCTCAAATACAGGCTGTTTGCGACCAAGAGGCTTTTTCTGAAAGCAAAATCCGCATTATGCCCGATGTGCATGCAGGCATGGGATGTACCATAGGTACAACCATGACTATTATAGACAAAATTGTACCGGGTATGGTTGGGGTGGATATTGGCTGTGGCATAGAAACCGTAAAGATTGATAAAGATGACGTGGATTTTGATAAATTGGATAAACTTATTCGCAGGGAAATTCCCTCGGGCAGGGACATACGAAAAAAGCCACACTCCTTCCATGAGCAATCAAACATAGATAATTTACGCTGTTGGGATAAGGTTAAGCTGGATAGAGCCCGCCATAGCATAGGTACTTTAGGTGGTGGAAACCATTTTATTGAAATTGCTAAGGATGAGGAAGGAACCCTATATGCTGTAGTTCATTCGGGCAGTCGTCACATCGGTCATGAGGTAGCCACTTATTACCAAAATGAGGCGGTTAAGCAGTTAAGTGGCATAAGCAAAGATCAAGTTGATGATATGATAGCAGAGTTAAAAGCTAAAGGACGTAAAAAGGAAATTGACCGTACACTAAGGCGCATTAAAAGAGAAGCTAAAAGGAATTTGCCTGTACCAAAGGATTTGACCTATGTTGAAGGGCAACTTATGGCGGACTATTTGCACGACATGGAAATAATTCAGAATTTTGCAAAGCTAAACCGCCAAGCTATGGTTGATATTTTGCTTAAGGGTATGGGTTGGGAGGAACAATCCCGCTTTACTACAATACATAACTATGTAGAACTAAGTAGCATGATATTAAGAAAAGGTGCCGTATCTGCCAAATTAGGCGAAAAATTGCTTATACCAATCAATATGCGTGATGGCAGCTTAATTTGCGAAGGTTTAGGCAATGAGGACTGGAATTATTCCGCTCCCCATGGCGCAGGTCGTTTGATGAGCCGCAGAGATGCCTTTAGAAATTTAAATATGAAAGAATATAAATCACAAATGGTCGGAATTTTTACTACATCCGTACATCAAGATACATTGGATGAAGCTCCTATGGCCTATAAGAGCATGGATTTTATTAAGGAATCTATTACGCCCACGGCCAAGATTTTGCATCATATAAAACCTTTATATAATTTTAAGGCTAGTGAATAAGTAAAAGATTATATTTAAAAACTTTTCAAAATAAAAAAAGGCTACAATTTTTGAGGTTGTAGCCTTTTTTTATCATCAAATTTACTACACATTACCCACCATAACATACTTAAGGTTTTGCCTTGCAATATCCGCCAAGCTAAATAGTGCCTGTCTGTCGGTAGGTGATTCAACAGCTTTATAGCGAGGGAAATATCTGCTCAGGTGTAGGGGAATGTCTTGCCTTATTCCGGCTATCCAACGTGATAAGGCATCTATTTCCTCAGGGCTATCGTTTTGTTCGGGCACTACAAGGGTGGTAATTTCCACATGGCTTGTTTCACAGGCGGCTTGTATAAAGGATTTAACGGTATTAAAATCTCCGCCTAATTTTTTGTACCAATCCTCATTAAAACCCTTTAAATCAATGTTGAAGGCATCAACCTTTTTTATAACATTCTTTACTTCATCAAGGCAGAAATTGCCGTTTGTAACTACAACGGTTTTAAGTCCCTTTTCTTGTAATATATCAGCACAATCCGATATAAATTCCGGGTTAAGCATAGGCTCATTATATGTAAAAGCTATACCGATATTGCCTTTGGGTATAAGTTCCACAGCCATTTTACAAAGTGCCTCAGGGCTGAATTCTTGCCAACGACTGTCATTTAAGCCAACCCTTGCTATGCCGTGATTTTGGCAGAAATAACAGTTCATGTTGCACCCGAAGCTACCCATTGAAAGTATCTGTTTACCGGAATGAAACAATGCTAAAGGCTTTTTTTCAATCGGGTCAAGAGCTATAGCGGTGGCTTTGCCATATCCAAGAGGTTTTGATTCTTCGGAAAGCATTATTCGTGCTTTACAAAATCCTGTATCACCTTCGTTTAATTGGCAATGCCGAGGACAAAGTTTACATTCACTCATTTGTGACGCACCACCTTAAAACGCTCCAGCGTGAATGGCTCGCTTGGGCCTATGCCGGCCTTTTGTCGAGCTATATCCACTTGTTCCTCTACCGTGTCAATGCCCTCCAAATTGGGCAACAACAGGCCACGTCTATGGCCTCTGCTTACAATTACACCATATTCTTTTACATCAAGTTCTCGCATATCATCTATCGATTCAGGAGCTTCCAAAACATCTACGGAACATACTATGTCATCTAATTCATCAGCTTGAACTGCAGGAAATCTCGGGTCTCCAAAGGCGGCACTTATGGCATTCATTATAATCTCTTCCGCCAAACTGTCCTGAATGGGGCTTATTGTACCTATGCATCCACGTAATCTGTTATTTTTATATAGTGTAACAAAGGCTCCTGCTCGTCTGCCAATTAATTCCTCAGGTAAACCCTCGGGTACTTCCATGGGGCTGCGTGTTTTAAGGTAATGGGTATAAGATTGTATTGCTAAGCGCACATAAGGATTTTGCATAATATACCTCCTATTTATTAATAAAATGTCGATTTTTATCGGAGCCTGTGAGTGTAAATATGCCTACGCCATAGCCTACCCCTGTTACTCCCTGATAGGAGAGCATATTTGCTTCCACATTCTGCCCGTCAAAGGCTCCGGCCATAATTAAGAAACTCCGATGACCGCATTCCCCGGCCTTTTCGCAGAAATATTCAGGTAGCGCTAACAATTCATCAAAGGCGGCTCTACCCATTATATCCATTATTTTTGCATCATACTTGGGCCCTTCAGCTCTAAAACCATAGGGTCCTTCCGCTTGCACATAGTGGGATAAATCGCCGCTGGCCACTATACAAACTCGGCGGGATAATTTCTCCGATGCTTCTTTTATCAACATACCAAAACGATAATGTGTTTCAAAGGATAAGCCGGAAATACCTATCCTCACAAACTCACATGGCAAAGGCTTGCCAATGGCTTGAATAATGAAATGTAAGGGAACTAAAAAACCGTGGTCTAAAACAGGGCTGCGTTCTCCTGCCGTTCCGGCATCAATGTTATTATGTAGAGCCAATTTTTCTATCTCGTTTACTAATGTTTCATCATATTTTACTTCATATTGAGGTCTTGGAACGCCAAATCTGCCAAAGTCGCCTTTAGCTGCAGAGCCGGGAGAAATGTGTATATAATCCTGATACATTATGCTGTGGGGTGTAATTATAACAACCGTATCAGGCTGCCAATCAGCAATTTGTTTTGCCGTTTTTTCATAAGCTTTTGTAGTTTCAATAATCTGTGATTCGCTACCTCTACCCACCGTAGGCACTATCATTGGCGGATGCGGTACCATAACAGAGCCTATTATAGCCATATATTCCCCTCCTTTATTTATCTTTATATAATTATAGCATATTGAATAAAGGCTGTCTATTTGGTGGATTTAGGTGTTTTCGGTTTTTTGATTTGTTTAAAAAATTTTATTTATTGTAAAAAAATGTTTGTTAGGCTATAATATATATTAATTGTTAAAGATATAAAATAAAAACACAAAAATAGTGATTATAGGCAAAATAAAGTGGATAAACTTTGGAAAAGTTTTATATAGAGGTATGAAGAACCCCTTAGACCATATTGAGTAAATTACCTATTTAATTTTTTTACGTTATTTTGATAAATTGAATAAAATACAAACATTAACAAAAGTCTAATGTTAGAGACACTCTATAATATTATTTTTGAATTGAACAAGTATCTTAGAGGACCTGTTTTAAGGGACAGACCGAAAGAAATTTCAAATTAAACATCAGTGTAACTTTACAAAAATATTATCCATATATATATATTAATTATTTAGGAGGTAATGAAATGCTTAGCAAATTTATAAGGACAAAAATAGTTTGTACTATAGGTCCGGCATCTGAGGTTAGGGAAACACTCGGCAAAATGATAGACGAAGGTATGGCTGTATGTAGGCTCAACTTTTCCCATGGAACACATGAAGAACATAAAAAAAGAATAGATACAATAAAAGAGATGAGGAGCCAAAAAGGCTTACCAATAGCTATACTTTTGGATACAAGAGGTCCGGAAATAAGGACGGGGAATTTTGAAGAAAAAGACATAAGGCTTGATGTTGGTCAAAAATTTACTATAACTATGGATGATATTGTAGGGAACAAGGAAAGATGCACTGTAACTTACAAGAATCTCGTAAAAGATTTATCTATCGGCAACAGAATATTGATAGATGATGGTCTTATAGAGCTGTTAGTTAAAGAACTTACAGAAAAAGACATAATTTGTGAAGTTATAAATTCAGGCTATATAAATAACAAGAAAGGCATCAATATTCCCGGAGTAAAAATAAATTTACCTGCTATTACAGAGCAGGACAAAAGAGATATAATATTCGGTATAGAAAATGATGTGGATTATATAGCGGTATCATTTGTAAGGAAAGCCAGCGATGTAATTGGAATTAAAGAAATACTTGAAAACAGCGGTGGTAAAAAAATAAAAATAATAGCAAAAATAGAAAATCAAGAAGGTATGGACAATATTACAGAAATCCTTGATGTTGTAGATGCCATAATGATAGCTAGAGGAGACCTTGGTGTAGAAGTACCTACAGAGAAGATGCCCATGATACAAAAAGAACTTATAAATGCTTGTAACAAAATTTCCAAGCCTGTAATTACAGCCACACAAATGCTGGATTCCATGATGAGGAACCCCAGACCTACAAGAGCTGAAGTAACAGACGTTGCAAACGCAATATTAGACGGTACGGATGCGATAATGCTTTCAGGGGAGACAGCCGCAGGAAACTATCCCGTACAAGCAGTAGAAACTATGAGCAGAATTGCACATGCTACAGAGAGTACAATGGATTTTGATGATAACGTTCATAAAAAGAAAATTGATAAGCAATTAACAATAACAAATGCAATTTCGCATGCTACTTGTATTACGGCATCAGACTTGAAAGCGAAGGCTATAGTTACATCAACAGCAGCCGGATATACTGCGCGTATGGTATCATCTTACAGACCTAAATCTCCTATAATTGCATCAACCAGTGACGATAAGATTTATATGCAGATGAGTCTTCTATGGGGAGTAATACCTATAAA
>JAAZPT010000146.1 GCA_012797085.1 Christensenellaceae bacterium
AAACACCGGCTATAAGCCCTAAACTTTTTGCCCTATTGTATAGGGGGTTTTTTTCATTTTCAAAAACATCAACCAGTTTAACTGAAGCCCCTTCAAATATAATTTTTACTTCATTACCTGCATTATGCAAGTCTATAGCATTCATAATTATATGTTGAAAACACATTTTTTCACCGGTCATACCATAAAACAATATTTTTTTCATACTATACCTCCTGTTTATTCATAATCAAATTATAACATAGGCAATTGTTTATAACAATTAAGTTCAACATTTATTGTTCTTGCTTACTTTGCTCTTTGTTATATATAAATATATAAGCTGCAAGGGCTCCTATCATAAGCACACTGCCCAATATTGTCCTAATTGTTGGAATTTGGCCAAATACAAAAAAAGCTATAATTGTGGCAAAAACCGGCAAAGTCAACTTTGCAGCGGATACCATAGAGGCCTTAATATGCTTAAGGCTGTAGCTAAATAAATTATGCCCCAACAGTGTTGGAAATATAGCCAACCCTAAGGCCGATACCCAGTTTATACTATCATACCCTACAAGGCTATCACCTTTTAACAGGCTTAATACAGCCATTACAACTATCGATACCATATAAACCGCTAATGTATAAAGGGATGTTGATACACTTTTGCGCGCCTGCTTACCAAATATTGTGTAAAGTGCCGAGAATAAGGCTGCAGCCACACCAAACAGGCTACCCATAATAGGGTTTGAGCCAATAGTTTTATCTCCGCCCTGTACTACAATGTAGCCTCCTATTATTGCTAAAATTAAAAACACCCAACCCATAGGACTTATTTTTTGTTTAAAGAATATAAGCTCAATAAGGGCAACAAATATAACCTCACTTGATACTAAAACTACAACATCAGCTATGGCTGTAAGCTTTAGGGCCTCAAAATAAGTAGCTAAGTGCAAAGCAAAACTTATACCTGCTAATATAACTATTTTAATGCTTTCTTTTTGTATGTTTTTAAGCTCATGCCTGTTTTTAATCATAAACATGGGCAACAATATTAAACAAGCTATAATCAATCTATACATCACCATAATCATAGATGGTGCATTTGCAATGTTTACAAGAGCCGATGATGTTGAGGCAAATATTACCCCCATAAAAAGAATTAATATGTTTATCATTTATACCTTCCAAAATAAATATAGTATTTAAAGCAACATTATTAATATACAGCTTTTTTATTTAATATACAAGGGTAAAAGAAAGAGCTTTTTATTAAATAAATTAGTTGTTTAGCATACTTTTAAAAAAATATTGTTTATGTTACATTATGTATATAAACATAATAAGGAGTTTTAATATGAAGAAATTATTTAAAAGCATATTTTTTTTAATACTGATTGTTGTATTTGTAGCAGCCGCTTATGTTTTATATTTACAGTTCAATTTTTACAGGATAGAAGATAATACGGTTTTAAATTTAGATAATAATATGAGCGATACTATAAAAACAGGCACAACTTACAAAGCTTTAACCTATAATGTGGGCTTCGGTGCATATTCACAAAATTACAGCTTTTTTATGGATAGCGGCACAATGGCTGACGGTACAAAAGTTAGCGGTAAATACGGCAAAGGAATAAGCCAAGAAGATGTTAGTAAAAACATTCAAGCCAGCATAGATTTTATTAAAAATAACAATGCGGATTTTATTCTATTGCAAGAGCTTGATGTTAAAGCTACTCGCAGTTATGGTTTGAACCAAGTAGAAATGGTAAAAAGTTCCATGAACAATTATGGCAGTGTTTTTGCAAACAACTTCCATAGCGCTTATTTGTTTTATCCTTTCAATGACCCCCATGGGGCAGTAGACTCAGGTATTCTAACATTATCAAAATATAATATTGATGGCGCTGTTAGAAAAAGCCTGCCTATAGATATGAGCTTTATAACAAAGTTTACAGATTTAGACAGATGCTTTAGCCTATCCAGGTTAAAAGTGGATAACGGTAAAGAGCTTATACTGATAAATGCCCATTTTTCAGCCTATGATAAAGGTGGAATAATACGCAAACAACAGCTCGAAGTTTTAAATAAAACAATTGAAGAAGAGTACGCTAAAGGCAACTATATTATTGTTGGAGGCGACTTTAATCAAGATATTGCAAATAGCAAATATACATTCCCAAGCAAGCAAGTTGCCCCGGAATGGGTAATGGAACTAACAAAAAACGAACTGGTTGATGGAGTAAATATTGTACTTGCCAATAACTCTAAGGAAGTTCCTACATGCAGAGCAGCGGAAATACCCTATGAAAAGGGATTAAACCATACAGTTGTTATAGATGGTTTTATTGTAAGCAATAACATTTATGCCACAGCAAAAAATATAGATAATGATTTTATGTATAGTGACCACAACCCTGTGGAATTAAATTTTATATTAAAATAATCATACAAAAAACAGCTTATATAAGCTGTTTTTTGTATTTATATAAATAATTATAGTACTTTAAAATATTTCAGGGCGTTCATAATGCCATCTTCATCTACTGTTGTTGTAACATGATCGGCAGCTTCCTTTACAATATCGCTTGCATTGCCCATAGCTATTCCAAAATTAACATATTTTATCATACTAATATCGTTTTCGCCATCACCAAAAGCCATGGAATGCTTTACATCTATATTATATCGCTTAAGCATAACTTCAACACCCTGATGCTTGCCACCATTTGCCGGTATAACATCTACAAAAAGCGGATGCCAACGGGCTATTTCCACATTTTTTGCCACATCTGTAATAATATGTTCTTCCCCTACGGGCACTGTAGCTAAAACTTGATATATGGTTTTATTCGCCATGGTTTGTGCATCTACAAGTTTAGGTATCGGTTGGTCTACATCCTCATAAACCTGGGTTAGCTCAGGGCTTATTTTATCCATATGGGAATGCATATGATCCACAAAACAATAGCTGTATTTATTGGTATAGCTTTGCTCTATCAAAGCTAAAACATCTTCTTTATCCATAGGATAATGGTGCACCAATTCGCCCTTATCTACACAGTATTGCCCATTCATATAAATATAAGCATCAAATTCAAAAATTTCTTTTATAAAGTCGCTTACGCCGGGGGCTCTACCCGTAGCAAGAAATATTTTTATGCCCTTTTCCCGTAACTGTTCTAATGCTTGTAATGTGGATGGGGGTATTTCATGGGTTTCAAAACTAAGTAATGTTCCGTCAAAATCAAAAAATATTGCCTTTACCATAGTACCTCCTAATAAAATAATTACTATTTTATTGTAGCAGCTTTACTAAAAAAGGCAACTCCTATGGCTCCAAGGCCGGCATGTGAACCTATCGAAGCTCCTATAGTAAATATTGGCAGGCTTTTTATGTTAGCCGCCCATTGCTCTTTATTTTCTTCAATATACTGTTTAAGTGTTGTTTCTCCACCACCGGTATAACCAAGGCAATAGGGCATATCAAAATCTATACCGCCTGCATTTTCAATTATTTCACCAAGCAACTTTATTGCTTTTTTCATACCGCGTGCTTTACCGGCTACTGCCAGCTTTCCGTTTTCTACCCCCATTATCGGCTTAAGGGATATAATGTTGGCTAAAATTGCAATAGCAGCAGGTATACGTCCCCCTCTTTTTAGATATTCCAATGTATCTAAAAGAGCAAGCATAACAATATTATTCTTTTTAGCCTCAAGTTCTTTAACAATTTCATCAATGTCTTTTCCTTGATCTATCAAGCGTTTTGCATATTGTACAAGTATTGTTTGCCCTATTGCAACGCTTCCGCTATCAACAACTCTTACAACATCCTCATAATTTTTTGATGCAAGCATTGCGCTATTATATGTGCCTGATAGCTTTTTAGAAACGCAAATTACAATTGCTTTATCCCCTGCTTCTTTTACTTTTTTAAATTCTTCTTCATACTCATATGGGGCAGGTTGGCTTGTTTTTGGAAGCTCTTCACTAACGCTGAGTTTTTCATAAAATTGAGCATGGCTAATATCCACAACATCTTTATATATTTCTGTGCCAAAAGTTATTTTTAACGGTATAACTCTAATATCATCATTATTTAACGGTAAATCTGTTGAAGAATCTGTAATTATTACTATTGCCATATTATTGTCTCCTTATGAAAATAATAATTAGTATTATAACACAATTTATTTTTTAAACAATTTGTTTAAGTTTTCAATATTGTATAAATATTGACTTTTATATAATATTGATGATAATATAATGTTATATAAAATAATTAAAGGAGAATATGCAATACGATGATGAAATAAGCAGAAATGGAACTTTAAAAATTTTTAATTTTTATTTTGTTGCCATTTTTGCATTGTATCATTTTTTTGTTGCGCAAAAAATGGTTCTCTTTTGCAAAATGGCAAAGGAGGTTTTTTTATGTTGGTTATTAAAAATTTAAGTATATATTTAAAAAAAGATATGAAAATGCTTATAAAAGACTTTTCATTATCAATAAATAAAAATGATAAAATTGCTATAATCGGTGAAGAAGGCAATGGAAAATCCACATTATTAAAAGCCATATATAAGCCTGAACTATTAGATTATGCTGAAATTAGCGGCAGTGTAGAAAAGCAAGATGAACATTTAGCTTATTTTGCTCAACAAGAAGACAGGCTTAATTTAAGTAGCTATGACTACTTGCATAGCTTTATTCTCTTTGAAAATTTTAACTATAAGCTATATTATACATTATTAGATGATATGCAAATAAATGAAAACTTAATATCTACAGATATTATGATGCATCAATTATCCGGTGGCGAAAAGGTTAAAATACGCTTGCTTGCTAACTTAATGAAAGAGCCTACTGTTCTTCTTTTAGATGAACCAAGCAATGATTTGGATTTGACCACGTTAAAATGGCTTGAAAATTTTATCAACAACTTGAATATCCCCTTGATATTTATATCCCACGACGAAGTTTTATTGGAAAACTGCGCAAACGGCATAATACATATAGAACAAATAAAGGGAAAAAGCGATGTTAGAATATCTATACATAAGCTTAGCTATAGCGACTATATTAAAAACAGGCAAAATGCCTTAGATAAACAATTGCAAATATCCAATAAGGAGAAGGCTGAATTTGATGCTAAAATGGATAGGTACAGGCAAATTTATCAAAAGGTGGAGTATCAACAAAATATAATATCAAGGCAGGATCCCGCAGGCGGCAGGTTGCTTAAAAAGAAGATGCACAGCATAATATCCATGGGTAAGCGGTTTGAAAAAGAAAAGGAAAACCTTACTGAAAGGCCAAGCTATGAGCAGGGCATAAATTTGGATTTTGATAAAATAGTCGTCCCTAAGGGCAAGCGCCTTTTAGATTTTAAGCTTGATAAACTATATGCCGGCGATAATTTACTAAGCAAAGATATTTATATCAGTATTTTTAGCGGTGAAAAAATAGGTATAATAGGTGAAAACGGCGTTGGAAAAACTACATTGTTAAAACAAATAATTAAATATTTACAAAATAATAATATAAGCTATGTATATATGCCGCAGAATTACAATGATGTTATGGATAATTCCATAACCGCCATTGATTTTTTAAGGAAGGATTATTCCAAAGACGAACTTACAAACATACGAAGGTATTTAGGCAGTATACACTTTACAAGAAATGAAATGCTCCACAACATAAGCGAACTATCCAGCGGGCAAAAGGCAAAACTGTTCTTTGCCAAAATGACATTGCATAATTATAACTTGCTTGTGCTGGATGAGCCGACAAGAAATTTATCACCCTTATCCGGCCCTGAAGTGCGCAAGGCTTTAAGGGAATATGGCGGCAGCATAATTAGTATATCCCACGACAGAAAATACTTGGAAGAAGTATGCGATACATTGTTTTTATTAGATAAAAAGGGTATATGGAATATAAGTTTTTATGATTTATAAATTTAATATATTAAACAATATTACGATATTTTAATATATAATTCGTATAAATGTTCGTTTTATTGCGAACTATTATGCTTGCAATGATTAAAATTGTATGTTATATTCAAAAGGTGTTTTTAAAACACCTTTTTATTTTTACTTTATTGGAGGACTTTAATATGAAGCAGGCTCTCGACAATTTTTTTATGATTAATGAGCGCAAAAGCAATTTTAAAACTGAAATAATTGCCGGTACAACTACATTTGCTACAATGGCATATATACTTATAGTGCAGGCTATGATAATGAGCAGTGCAGGTATGAACGCAACAGGCGTAATGCTTTCAACGGCACTAATGAGCGGTGTAATTACACTATTGATGGGACTATGGGCAAAACTTCCCTTTGCATTAGCACCTGCTATGGGTACAAATGCAATATTTGCAGGGCTTGTAGCCTCAGGTGGTGCAACATTTCAACAAGGCTTAGGTATGATAATAATATCCGGTGTTGTTTTTCTATTATTATCAATATTTAAAATTCGTGAAGATATGGTTGCTGCAATGCCTAAAAACCTAAAGGTCGGCGTTGGTGCAGCTATCGGTATGTTCCTTGCTCGTTTAGGCTTGGATATAAATGCACAAATAGTTAAAAGCGATATGTCCGGCTTTAATGATTTTTCAAACCCTGCTGTACGTTTAGGCCTGTATGGTTTAATAATTTGTATAGTATTATCCTTTATTCGTGTAAAAATAAATGGTAGAATATATAAGGTAAGGGGCGCAATGCTTATATCCATAATTTTAACAACTATATTGGGTATCTTTATGGGTATTGTTCAATTACCTCAAACAATATTTACAGGTAGCTTACAACCTATGGGTGAAGTTGTTTTTAAGGCTGATATAATTGGTGCATTACAAGTTAAATACATACCTTATATGATTATATTCTTTATTGGTGACTTCTTCTCAACATTAGGTACAGCATTGGGCTTAGGTGCAAAGGCCGGTATGCTTGATAGCAACGGCAACCTGCCCGGCATTGGCAATGTATTTCTTGTTGATGCCATCGGTACAGTTACTGGCGGTATAATGGGCTTAACTACAATCACAACATATGTAGAATCAGCAGCCGGTGTTGAAGCCGGCGGTAAAACAGGCTTTGCATCTGTAATAACATCCATATTCTTCTTTATAAGCATGTTGTTTGCACCCTTGTTTATAATGATACCCGGCGGCGCAACCGGCCCTGCATTAATTATGATTGGTATCTCCATGATGGAAGTGCTTAAGGATGTAAACTTTGATGCTGCCGATTGGGCTCCCGTTGCCATAATGGTACTTGTTACCGCATATGCTAACGATTTTGCTGCAGGTATTGCAATTGGTACAATAACTTGTACAATAATAGGTGTATTACAATATGCATTTACCGGTGAAAAGGAAAAAATTCCACACTGGAGCACATTCCTTCTTTCAGCATTGATGGCATTAAAGTTTGTGTTTTAATTAAAATAGGGGGTTTAAAATGAGGATAAAAAAACAAGTAGATCGTAGTAAACTTATTGCAGCAGCCATGGGTAAAATACCCTGCGACTTAACAATTAACAACATACGTTTGTTTAACTCCATTACCGGCGAAATATATCCGGCCAGCGTTGATGTGTATGACGGCATGGTGGTTCGTGTTCGCACAGAAGGTGAAGAGGCTATTATGCCTGCTAAGGAAGTATATGAAGGCAATGGCAATATTTTAGCCCCGGGCTTTATAGATACACATATGCACTGCGAAAGCACAATGATGATACCCGAAAACTTTGGCAGAGCCGCTGTTCCATGGGGCACCACAACAGTATGTACCGACCCCCATGAAATTTGCAATGTTAAAGGCGTTGACGGTGTAAAATTCATGTTGGAAAACGGTAAAAAATCAAAGTTACGTCAATATGTTCTTGCTCCGTCCTGTGTGCCTGCTGTACCGGGTTTAGAGGAAACCGGCGCTGAAATATTTGCCGAAGATGTCGGCGAAATGCTTGATTTACCCGGTGTTGTAGGCATTGCCGAAATAATGGACTATGTTGGCGTATACAACGATGCCGAGCGTATGCATACAATAGTTGATGAAGGTATAAAAAGGAATATGTTCCTTCAAGGTCATGCACCTTTAGCAACAGGTAAAGAATTGGCAGCTTACAGAGTAGGTGGACCAAAGAGTGACCATGAATCTAAAACCCGTGAAGAAGTGCTTGAAAAATTACGCAACGGCATACACGTAAACTTAAGGGCTTCATCAATTACCGACCAATTGGGTGAATTGCTTGAAGGTTTAAAAACAATACGTTTTTACGATTTTGTATCTATATGCACCGATGACGTTCACGCAGCGGACTTGCTTACAGTGGGTCATATAAATGCTGTAGTTAAAAAGGCTATTGAATGGGGCTTAGACCCTCGTGATGTTTATAAAATGGCTACGCTTAATGCTGCAAGGGAATACTCCTTTGAAGATTTAGGTGCTATAGCTCCCGGTTATATTGCAGATATGCAAATACTGAAAGAGCTTGACGGAAGCCAACCGTTGGCCGTATTTATTGAAGGTGAATTGGTAGCTGAAAATGGAGAATATATAGCAGAAGATAAAGATGCTAAAGTTGATGTTCCCTTTGAAAACAGTGTAAACCTTGAACAGTTAAACAATATTGAAGATTTTATGCTTAAGGCTCCCGAGGGTTGCGGCGACTCAGTTGAAACCCTTGTTATAGTGGGAGACCCAAGCGGCGGAATAATACGTAACGGCGAATGGATGAAAGTTCCCGTTGTTGATGGTTATGTAAACCTTGACAGCTGTGATGATTTACAGTTTGTACTGATTGCCAACAGATACGGTACCGGCAGCAAAACAATTGCCGTTATGAAGGACTTTGGAATAAAACACGGCGCAATTGCTTCAACAGTAAGCCATGACAGCCATAACTTTACAGTAATGTTTAAAGATGCCTCCGATGCACTTATAGCTGCTAAAGCCCTTAAAGAATGCGGGGGTGGAATGGTTGCCGTAAATGGCGGAGAAATATTATCCTTATTGCCATTGCCCGTTGCCGGCCTTATGAGTACACTTCCTTGTGAAGAGCTTGCTAAAAATATAGAAGAAACTCAAGAAGCTATGTTGTCATTGTGTGATGATAAAATGGGCCTGTTAAAAGTTGCAGTATACTGCCTAACAGTATTGCCCGGCCTTATAATTACAGATAAAGGACTAATATGGGGCTTGACCCAGGAATTCACTGAACAGTTTAGGTAAAATAGTTGAAAAATCCGTTGAAAAACGGATTTTTTTATTTATTCTATTGACAAGTTGAATTTTAAATGTTTAAAATAAAAATAGAAACTGTTATACAACTCTATGAACAACAAAATACTTTTCAAACTTCCTAGGAAAACACTATTGTATTACTATCTACTATTGAAATTAATAATCAAGCTATGCTTGATTATTAAAAATATATAAAATAGGGGGAGAGTTTTAATGAAAAAAATCTTGAGTGTTGTTCTTTGCTTGATGATTGTTTTTGCAAGCTCAGTTGTTTTTGCAAACCAAGAATCAGGCACATACACTGCCGGAACATATACTGCAACGGTACCGGCAATGCATGGACCCTTAACTGTAGAGGTGGAAGTTTCCGACACGGCAATTTTATCGGTAAAAGTAACAAGCCATGTGGAAACTCCCGGTGTTGGTGATGTGGCTGCAGAACAAATACCTGCGGCAATAGTAGAGCAACAAAGCTTGGCAGTTGATGCTGTAAGCGGCGTAACTATCACAACTGAAGCAATTAAACGCGCTGTTGAAGATTGTATTAAACAGGCAAACGGTGATTTGGAGCTTCTAAAAAAACCGTTGGAAAAGACTGCTGCTGGCGACATTGAAGAAACTGCTGATGTTATAGTTGTTGGCGGCGGTGGCGCAGGCTTAGTATCTGCAATTACTGCTTTAGAAAACGGTGCAAGCGTAATTTTAATTGAAAAGATGGGCTTCCTTGGCGGTAACTCCATAGTTGCAGGTGGAATATATAACGCACCGGATCCCTCAAAACAAGATATTGCAGAATTCCCCGGAGATTTAGATTCTTATGTTGAAAATATTCTTGCAGAAGAACCCAAATCAGAACTTCATAAGGAACTACTTGCAACAATAAAAGAAGAGTTTGAAGAATACAAAAAGAGCGATAGAAAAATGTTTGACAGCCCATCATTCTTTGCTGTTCAAACCTGGAATGCAGGCGATAACATAGGCTACCTGGATATGGTTAAAATACTGTGTGACGGCGCCTATGACGGAATGAAATGGGTGGAAAGCCTTGGAATGAAATATAAGCCCGAAATATTCCTTGCCAGCGGTTCATTGTACCCCAGAACACATTATGCTGTTGCTGAACAACCAAACGGCACGGGTTATATAAGTTCTTTTATTAACAAACTTAAAGAATTTGACAATTATACCCAAATGATGAACACTACCGGCGTAAGTTTGATTATGGACGGCGAAAAAGTTGTTGGTGTAAATGCTGTAGGTAAAGACGGAAACAAGGTTACACTTCATGCAAACAAAGGTGTTGTATTGGCTACCGGTGGTTTTGGCGGCAATGTAAAACTTCGTCAGGAGTACTGTGAAGGCGAAAAATGGCCGGACCTTGGACCGCATGTTCCCACTTCAAATATGCCCGGTGTTACAGGCGACGGTATATTTATGGCTCGCGATGCTGGAGCACAATTGGTAAATATGGAACAAATTCAACTTTTACATGCTTGTAATCCAATTACAGGTGCAACATATGATATAGTTTCAGCTGACTGCTTTGTAAACCAAGAAGGTAAACGTTTTGTTAGAGAAGATGGCCGTCGTGATGAAATGTCAAAGGCTATACTTGCTCAAACAGGCGGTATAATGTATTGTGTATTCAGTGCGGATTTTGCGCCTGATCCTGCAACAGCTAAAGCATTGGGCGGCATGTCTTTACAGTATATGTTAGACCATAACATCTCCAAATATGTACAAGCCGATACTTTGGAAGAATTGGCAGAAAAAATTGGAATGCCACCTGAAGCATTAGTACAAACTGTTAAAGAATTTAACAGTTATGTTGACGGTGAAGCAAAAGATCCTCTTGGACGCGTTGCATTCAGTGGTGTAAAAATTGAAAAAGGACCGTTCTATGCTTATCCTCGCAGCCCCGCCGTACACCATACAATGGGCGGTGTATTGATTGATGATAAAACTCGTGCTCTTAACGCTGACGGCAATATTGTTCCCGGTTTATATTGCGCAGGCGAAATAACAGGAGTATTACACGGCGGAAACCGTGTTGGTGGAAATGCTATAGTTGACTTTGTAGTATTTGGCCGTATTGCAGGGGAAAATGCTGCCAAAGGCGAATAATATTAATACCAAATAAAAAGGCCTCCTTTTAGGAGGCTTTTTAAAATTCTAGAAAAACTTGGCATAGTCGGTTTAAATATCGACTGTTTCTTTTTACTTTCTAAATTAGGAAAATTTATAAAACCAATTCAATTATAGGTCATCCTTATTTGATGCTATAGTATCTTTTTCATACCATTCATTAATTCTATTTAGAACCAAATGGAAATATTCGAGAACTCGTGATATAATTTAGAGAAGTTTAAAAACCTATTTGATGAGATCAGACACATGGCTTATAAGCTATAAAAATTATTTCACTTATTAATAGAAAAAGAAATATCAAATTCAAACTTGCAGAATCAAACAAATTTCTCTGCTAATATAATTACTAGATTAAAGAGAAATAAATAAAATTATAAACCATAGAAAGTATATGTAGAGTGCTTAATTATAGGGCAGTTGATATTTTAGAGTTTAATGAATCAAATAAATAATATTTATAAAGGATGGTACTGTGAAAGACAATATAAAGTTGAAAATCTTTGATGAAAAATTAACTACTTCTGGAAAACCATTACTAAGTATTCTTCTTAAAGATAGAACAAGAGGTAAAAATATAATTTGCGCAACAGATGACTATACACAGCTAGACGAAATATACAAAGCAGAAAATGAAATTAGCGTTTATATTGTTAATGTAGGCAATGAAAAACTTATTAAACCAAGAAAAACAAAATCTTACGAAAAACAAAATAATAGAACAAGAGATAACGTAGCGGTTTTTACTCCCTCATAGATTTGTAACCTACAAAAAACATGATATATGAACAGTAGTTTGGTAAAAAAACATCTTTAATATAGCAAAAGATAGACACTGAATTCCAAACAATGAGAAAATTAAATTTCCAAATGTAAAAAACTCGAAAATGTTTAGTATGTAACTAAGGAGGTTCTGTTTATAGTGAATCCAATAGAGCATAATTTGCTTCCAAAGCAAAGACTACAAAAAAGAAATCTAAAGGTCAAAATTGATTTATATCATTATACGAACGAATTATACAATGAGCTCGTTTCTCTAAACATAATAGACCGAATGAAAAAAATTCCACAACTTGGACCTATCAAAGTTCAAAAAAATCTATCAAAATCTAGATACGATTATATTGTCTTACAACTTTACCTTCATAAATTAATTAAACAGAAATTGCAAGGAGAACTCGAAAAAACTTATAATAATCAAATTAATCCTGAAGAATTTATGCAAAACCAAATTGATATAGACAAAGCTAATAGGCCTACCATTGGAGATTTATTACAGCTACTAACCATAGTATATAATATTGGTCATTTTTATAATACTTTTACTTCTTCTAGAGCTGTTATAATTTATGCAAATAAAAATAAAAATTTTGCAGATAAATTAAAAAATTGCTTTCAAGATAAAAGATTCCAAGAAATAGCCCAAAAGTATATTGATAATAGAAATTATCGCAGACTTCATTTATTAAACTCTATACTAATATTAGAAAAATGCAATCAAGAATTAAAATCAGTTAAAATTGCAAAGGAAATTTTATACAATTATTTAAATGATGAAAATGCACTTACTGAAAAGATGCTTTATATCTTTAATATTTTTAAGAAAGTTCGAGATGTTTCTTATATTGCATATGATTTACAAATATCAAACACTCCCTTTACTATGGATATTTGTAATGAAAAATCTCTAGAATTAATTTTAAAAGAACTTTTGTCCTTTTATAATAATCGACAACCTACAGAAAAATTATTTAAATCTATGAGTAAACTTTTAGATGATATAATTTATAATGAAAATTCAGACGCAATATGTTACTATCAAATTTCAAGAAAAATGGTTAGAAAGCTAGAAACTTTGCAAGATTATGCTTATTATACAGATTTATTTCTAAATAAAAATAGTATTTTAAATTGTAGCTATAGTCAAAGAAAAGACTATTCAAATCATCCAATATTAAAACTAACATTTGATTCAAAAGATAAACACATTGCAAATGAACTACTAAACAAACTCGAACAAACAAATAATGTAAGAGTTGGATATTACGACAGGTATTCTGATGAATCAACAATACTAGTTTCAATTAGAAAAAAAATTAATAAAGAAAAAACTGTAGTAGCCTTTAGAGTTCTTAAGACAGTAATAAAATATCTGAGAAAGATAAATTGTATTTGTCCCAGTGATATTCGTTTTTTGTTGATAACAAAATTCTTTTTATATTATTTGTTTTCTGAAAAAAGTATTGTTCTTAAAGCTACAGTTCATGAGGAAATATGTGTCCTATGTACTCGAGGAAAAAATAGTCGTATTAAAGAATTAGAAAAAATCCTTGAAAAAAATAGAGGTACAGAAGACGAGCAACATGAAGTAAAATTTCTTATTAAATGTTTAGATAATAAAAACGATGTAAGTATTACTATTCCCTCAAGTATTTTAGTTCTTGAAAAGGATAAAAACAATCAAAAATTATGTGAATTTGATGGAATGATTATACATCCAAATCGTGATAACAATCAAATTATTATTTTAGAAGCTAAAAACACAAAAAATTCAAAGTACCTTGCAAAGAAATGTTTATCTAAAAAATTGAAAAAATTAAACATTACTTATAATAAAACAAGTCTTGAAATTATAGATAAAGATGCTAAAGTAGAAATTAATATTAGAAATTTTAAAAAACCACGTTAGGCATTTACTTTCTAATGTGGTCTTTTTTGTATTCAATTTTAAGCTATTTATATCAGTTTTTATTCAATTCCTATATTAAAGAACTAATGATGGGGCAACATATACCCTTGCTTCAAGCTCTTTATCAAGCATATAAAGGGAACGAGGGTCCATACCGTAAAGCTCAAACCTTTGTAAAAGGTCTTCGGCATTTGTTTCCTCTTCACGTTGTTCTTTAATGAACCATGTTAGGAATTCAACGGTTTTATAGTCTTTTAATTCGTTTGCTACGCTATAAATATTATTTATTGAAGCTGTAACACAACGCTCATGTTCAAGACCTGTTTCCAAGCCGGTTTTATTGTCTTTATATTCAACTGCAGGCTTTTCTATTGCTTCAAGGGTAACATTTTGGCCGGTTAGGTGCATATACTCTAAAAACAACATGGCATGAGCCATCTCTTCCTGGGCTTGAACCTTATACCAATTACCAAAGCCTACAAGGCCTTTTTCATTATAGTAATTGGATATATCAAGATATAAATAAGCGGAATACAATTCCTTATTTATCTGTTCATTTATTAAATCGCTTATTTTTTTATCTAACATAATTTTATACCTCTATGTTCAAATTTTATTGGATATTTACCGCCCTTTATATAAAGGGCGGTTTAACTATATTACTTTTGTTTTTTGTAGCATAGCCACCAGTCTAAGCATTCAATTTCTCCACGCTCAACCTGGGCTTTACGCTCTTCTATTTGAGCTTCTGTAGCTGCCGGTGGAATTATTACTGTGCCTTGACCGAGCCATTCGTTATTCGGGAAGTTTTCAGGGCAGGCAACTTTATGTTCATCAGCATATTTAAGGGCTTTGAAAGCTCTCATAATTTCATTAACGCTTCTACCTATTTCTTGCGGGAAGTATAAAATAGTTCTCATAACGCCATTGGGGTCTACGATAAATACGGCACGAACTGTATTTGTTCCTTTGCCCGGGTGAATCATGCCGAGTTGTTGTGCAACCAAGCCCATTTCGTCAGCAATAATCGGAAACTTGATTTTTTCATTAGCGTTATTTTCAATCCATTCTGTCCACTTCAAGTGGGATTGCAATTGGTCTACAGATAGGCCAAGCAACTCTGCACCTTCATTCCTAAACTCATCAAACCTTTTGTTGAATGCTACAAACTCTGTTGTGCAAACGGGGGTAAAATCGCCCGGATGGCTAAATAGAATAAACCATTTGCCTGCATAATCGCCAGGTAGGTTTTTAACACCTTGTGTTGTTCTTACTGTCATCTCCGGGAACTTATCGCCTAATAGGGGCATTCTTGTCATCATTTCCATAAAAAATCTCCTTTGTTTTTTTATTTAAGCCTTCGCTTGTTTACATTTTGGGCATTTACCATATGCCACTAAATTTACCGTATCAATATCACAATCTTTTACACCAGGGTTTATACGTTTAATATCATCAATGTTAATGTTTGCAATATCTATAACGGTGTTACAATCTGTACATACAAAGTGGGCATGGCTTTCAATTCTCCAATCATACCTATCAGCACCTGAGGGCATTCCTATTTGCATAATTTCATTGGCAGCTACCAACTGTGCCAAGTTTCTATACACTGTGCCCATGCTGATATTGGGTAAAATTTCACTTACTCTTGTATAAATCATATCCGTTGTTGGATGATCCATACTGTTTTTTACAACATCCAACACCACTTGCCGTTGCTTTGTATTTCTGATCAGTTTAGTTACTATAACGACATCACTCGCTTATCAATATTAGTAATAATTATTATTACTGTTTATAGTATAACATATTTAAAAATATTGTCAACTGTTTTTTATAATTTTTTTATAAAAAAATAAGGATTAAGCTTTTTAGGCTCAATCCCTTAATTTATAATTTTAGAATTCCACTTCGCTTAATGCTTCTTCATCAGCTACTAATATGCAGTTGGGGTGGAATTGTAATATTGATGCCGGAACTTGAGGTTTTACCGGGCCAAAGAATGCTTCTTTAACAATTTTAGCTTTGCCCTTGCCGCTTACAACAACTACTACAGTTTTTGCTTGTACAATTGCTTTTATACCTACTGTATAGGCTTTTTTAGGTACCCTTGCGGCTGTTTCAAAAAACCTTGCATTAGCTTCAATTGTAGAAGGAGCTAAATCAACACAGTTTGTATTAACCGCAAAATGATCATCCGGCTCATTAAAGCCGATATGTCCATTATTGCCTAAACCAAGCAATTGTAAATCTATACCGCCCTTTACTTTAATAATTTTATCATAATCTCTGCAAGCTTTTACTTCGTCAGTTTCCAAGCCATTTGGAACATATGTGTTGGCCTTGTCAATATTAACATGGTCAAAGAGCATATTGTTCATAAAATATCTGTA
>JAAZPT010000147.1 GCA_012797085.1 Christensenellaceae bacterium
AAAAGCTTTCATCATCAAAGTGTTCAATTTCATCGGAACTTATAATGGTTCTTCTTGAACTTATATTATTTTTTTTAATTATTAAAAGTTCTTTTATTATTGTTGAAATCAAAACCTTCTCATCGTTTATAATTTGTTCTAATTCATCTATTATTTTTAACAATTTTTCATAGTCTAATTTTAATGTTTTAATTTCCAAGTTTGTTAATCTTTGTAATCGTATTTCAAGAATGGCTTGCGCTTGAACTTCTGTAAAATTGAATTTTTTTGCAAGTTTCTTTTTAGCATCGGTTGGAGTTTTTGATTCCTTAATTAATTTAATAACTTCATCAATATTGTTTAATGCTATTATCAAACCTTGCATAATATGTGCTTTTGTTTTGTTTTTTTCAACTTCATACTTGGCTTTATTTAATGTTACATTTTTTTGATGTTTTATATAGTAAAACAATACTTCTTTTAAATTTAATTGTTTTGGTTTACCTTCAGCAATTGCAACAATATTTATTCCAAAAGTAGTTTGAAGGTCCGAATATTTATATAACAAATTAATCGCCATTTCGGGATCATAATCTTTTTTTATTTCAATAACTGCTCTAATTCCACTTCTATCACTTTCGTCTCTAATTGAATAAATAAAGTTAAATAATTCTGGTCTGGAAATAGTAAGCCTTTGAATTTTTTCAAGCATAACGGATTTTGATACTTGGTAGGGAATTTCACTTATTACTAATAGTTTTCTTCCTGCGCTAGAATTTTCAACATTTATTTTTCCTCTAAGCTTTATCTTTCCCCTACCGGTTTTATATGCTTCACATAATTCATCAATTTCTAGCACTATTCCACCTGTGGGGAAATCAGGGCCTTTTAATATTTTTATTAAAGACTCTATTTTAATTTCAGGATTTTTTAACATCGCTATAGTAGCATCTATAGATTCTGCTAAATTATGTGGTGGAATATTTGTCGCCAACCCAACAGCAATACCGCTTGCACCATTAACTAATAAATTAGGATATTTAGAAGGAAGAATATCTGGTTCTTTTAGCTCGTCTTCAAAGTTTAATACAAAAGGTACAGTATTTTTATCCAAATCTTTTAACATTTCTAGGGCTAAAGGTGTCATTTTGGCTTCTGTATATCTCATAGCTGCAGGACTATCACCATCTATAGAACCAAAGTTTCCATGCCCATCAACAAGTTTTTCACGCATTATAAAATCTTGCGCCATTCTTGTTAATGCATCATAAACTGAACTTTCACCATGTGGATGATACTTACCTAAACAATCTCCCACAATTCTTGCACATTTTCTATGAGGTTTATCAGGAGTTAAACCTAACTCGTGCATAGTAAATAAAATCCTTCTTTGCACTGGTTTAAGTCCATCTTCAACTCGTGGTAAGGCTCTATCTTTAATAACATGTTCTGCATATGGAATCATTGAATTATGCATTACATTTTCAACAGAATCTTTAGTTATTTTTTCAATAATTGTATCTA